>JANQSP010000076.1 GCA_028283955.1 Bdellovibrionales bacterium | reverse complement strand
GGACTTTCAGCCGCACTGTGATCAAAGCCGAACTCGTTTTGACCTGCTTTTTCCTTGAGAGAAGTAATATAGATTCTGAATCAAGTTCAGAATGACGATCCAGGCAAGAGTAGCAGACTATAATAACTAATTGAAGCTGTTGATTTCAGCTATATAAGGAAGGTGGCGGAATTGCTCTTGGTAATCCAGGCCGTACCCTACTAAAAAGGAAGATTGCTCCACCTCAAAACCGGTGTGATCTACCTGGCATTTTGTTTGTCTGACATGATCAGGTTTAACGATAAGAGCGACAGTGGTGATGGACAAAGGCTTGCGATTTTTAAAATGAGACTGTAAAAAACTCAGAGTTAAACCTCGATCCACAATGTCCTCAACGAGAAGAATGTGCTTTCCTGAGATATTTAAGACTGTATCCATAGTGAGTTTTACTTCTTTTGAAGGTTCTGCTTTTTTTCCGTAACTGGATGTCATGCAGAAGTCACATGATACCCGACAGGAAAGAGAGCGTATCAAATCGGAATAGAAGGAAAAAGAACCTTTTAATATTCCAATGGCGGTCAGTTGTTTATTTTCAAATTTTTTATTAAGAATTTCAGCCAGTTCCTGAACTCTTTTCTGTATCTTTTTTTCGGTGATTAAAACAGATGTTTTTATCTCAAGCATTGACTGTTTCTTTGTTGGAGGTTAAGAGTGTAAAGAGGAAAAATAACATATTTTTTAAATTATGTCTGTAAAAAATTCGCTTGCCAAAGCACTTAATATAACTCTTTCTGCCACAGGTAATAAAACACTGTGCTTAAAGGATTTTGCAGGTGAAAATATTGTAATCTATTTTTACCCTAAGGATGATACTCCTGGCTGCACTACTGAAGGGCAGGATTTCACCCGCTTACACAAGAAGTTTCGGAATTGTAAAACCCGGATCTTGGGAGTATCAAGGGATAGTCTTGCTTCTCATGAAAAGTTTAAGAAAAAGTACGCTTATTCTTTTGATCTGATCAGTGACCCTGATGAAAAGCTTTGTCGAGCCTTTGATGTCATTAAGGAAAAAAATAATTATGGAAAAAAAGTGATGGGTATTGAACGTAGTACCTTTGTATTAAACAAAAAGGGTGAACTCGTTAAAGAATGGAGAAAAGTAAGAGTGGCGGATCATGCTCAAGAGGTATTGAATTTTGTTAAAACTTTATAAAATGGCTATAACAAGATGCATTATAGATACTAATGGATGCCTCTTCTTTTAGACATGAGCCGATATTTGTAGAGGAAATTTTATCGCTTTTTCCTTCTTCCTTTCATAACAAATGGATGTTGGATGCGACTTTTGGAGCAGGTGGTCATACAAAAGCGGTCCTTCATCGTCATCCTTCTTTCTCAATAATAGCTATGGATCGTGATTTATCTTCCATTGAGTGGGGGGTAAAAAATGTAAAACCCCATGTGCCTGAGAGATCTTTGCATTTAATTCATGCCAACTTTCATCAGTATTCTCATTTAATGAAACATCGGTTTCCTGTGTTTTTGAAGGGGGCTGGGTTTGATATAATTATTGTGGATTTGGGTGTGAGTTCACCTCAGTTGGACCAGGCACATAGGGGTTTTAGTTTTTACAGAGATGGGCCTTTGGATATGAGGATGGATAGAACACAGGAGTTGTCTGCCAGTGATATTGTAAACTCCTGGAATGAGAGGGAGTTGATGGATTTATTTCGTTCCTATGGGGAGATATACACAGCTTCTTCTGTAGTAAAAGCCATTCTAAGGCAAAGAAAATATGCGCCGCTAAGGAGCACAAAAGAACTGGCGGATTTGATTGTAAAGAAAAAAGGGTGGAGGAAAAAGGGGGTTCATCCGGCAACACCTTATTTTTTGGCGCTTAGATTGAAGGTAAATAATGAGCTGGAGGGGTTAAGCGACAGCCTGCCGGGGATGATTCAGTCTCTTAATCCAATGGGCAGGTTATTTGTTTTAACTTTTCATTCATTGGAGGATCGAATTGTAAAAAATTTTTTTAAGCAGGCGCATAAAGTAGAGGGACAAAACCTGACTAAAAAAGTAATCTTACCTTGTAGAGAGGAAATGAGAAGAAATCCAAGAGCCCGTAGTGCCAAACTTCGGGTATTTGAAAAAAAAGGCGATCAATAAAAATGTATGATCTATCCCAATATAATTTCAAACCCTTTTTTAATGTGGTTATTATCATCTGTGCTTTGTTTGTTATTGTGTTATTCAAGATGGAGCTAAGAAGTATGAACTATGCTTTTTTAGTCAGATCCCGTTATTATGGTGCCCTTCAGGATCAGTATTATAAGAACCTGATGAAACAGGCTCATCTTACTCGTTCAGAAAGATTGGAAAAATGGGCGCACTCCAGAATGACTTTGAATTGGGCCAAGGAAGGACAGGTGATTTTGGTTATTGGAGAGAAGGCAGCTGTTCCTCAATGAGATTTTCTAGTGAGGTTTTTTGATGAAATCCAGAATTATTTTTGTTTGTCTGGTTTTATGTTTTTTTTATGGTTCTTTCGTTATTAGGGGAGCCTGGTTACAATTTTTTCCGGATCAGAGGCTCATTTCCGCGAAGAAAAAAAATTTTGAAACAGTGATAAAACTAAAACCCCGGAGGGGAATCATCTATGATCGTCATGGTCGGGAGCTGGCTATTACTGTTGCAGCTCAGTCTCTTTTTGCTGATCCTTTTTTAATTAAAAATCCAAAATCCACCGCTAGAAAACTCAGTCGGCTTTTAAAGGTTCCCTATAGTCAGATTTATAAAAAGATTAGTAATAAGAATCGTCGGTTTGTATGGTTGAAGAGACATATTGGTGAAAAGCAATCAAAGATTGTGCATTCCTGGGGTATAAAAGGCCTGGCTTTTTTGGAGGAACCAAAGAGAGTCTATCCTAATGGTTCTCTTTTGGCTCAGACACTTGGTTTTGTCGGACACGAAGGACGTGGCTTGGAAGGGATTGAGTTAAGTTACGATAAAATTTTAAGTGGTGAAGAAAAACGTGTACTGGTTCGCAAGGATGCTATGGGGCGGCCTCTTTTTTCTGATATCAATACAAAAAATTTAATTACCTTGAGGGCGAATGGAGCGGATATTTATCTGACTATTGATAGTGATCTGCAATTTTTTTTTGAAAAAGAATTAAAAAAAGTTGTCCAGGAGTATTCAGCACAGTCGGCGCTGGGTGTGATCATGGAACCTCAAACCGGTAAAATTCTGGCTATGGCTCATTCCCCTTCTTTTAATCTTAACAAACCTTTTGGAGCTGATCCCCATTTGCGTAGAAATCGTTCTGTTACAGATGCTTTTGAACCGGGAAGTACTTTAAAGCCTTTTATTATAGCTACTGCTTTAAAAAAGGATATTCCACCTACTACCCGTTATGATGGTATGGGTGGGCAACTCTCTGTTGAAGGTCATATTATTAAAGAGGCGGAATCCACTCACCAATTTGAAGAAATGACTTTAAGGGAGATTTTATCTTATTCCTCTAATGTGGGAGCCGCTCAGGTGGCTTTGGGTATAGGAGACAGCTTTTTGCATCAAAGTCTGAAAGACTTTGGCTTTGGGTCTAAATTGGGACTGTCCTTTCCTGGAGAAAGTTCTGGTATTTTACATAAGCCTCCCTGGAAACAGTTACAGGTTGCCACTATAGGCTTTGGCCATGCTGTTTCTGTCACTCCTTTACAAATGGTGACAGCCTATGCCGCTATTGCTAATGGTGGTGTGTTAAGACAGCCGTCTTTGGTGGAAGCCGTATATTATAAAGAACAGGGAAGAAAGGAAGTATTTGATTCAAAAGTTTTAAACAGAGTGCTTACACCGGATCAGGCAAAAACCTTAACAGTAATGCTTATATCCGCTGTGGCTGCAGGAGGAACGGGAAGTAAGGCACAGGTGAAGGGATTTTTATCAGCTGGAAAGACAGGTACAGCGCAGGTGGTTGACTCAAAAGAAGGGGGATATGTTAAAGGGCAGTATATTTCCAGTTTTGCCGGATTTATTCCTGCTCATGACCCGAAATTTGTTATTTATGTAGTGGTTTATCAGCCACAAAAAAAGTTTTATGGTTCCACTGTAGCGGCTCCTGTGTTTTCCAAAGTGGCGG
This sequence comes from Bdellovibrionales bacterium, assembly GCA_028283955.1. Taxonomy (GTDB): domain Bacteria; phylum Bdellovibrionota; class Bdellovibrionia; order Bdellovibrionales; family UBA1609; genus JANQSP01. The sequence continues at coordinate 64,257 of JANQSP010000076.1, read as the reverse complement.
AATACGCCGTCAGACAATCCGGCCTTTCTCCGGTTTTGATAAGCGAAAAAAATATTTTACAGGAAAAAACAAAACAAAATCACAAAGCGCGAAAAATTCAAAGGGATATATCGTCTTCGGAAGAGGGAAAAACACCTAATTTCATTGGTTTGAGTTTAAGAAAAGCTTATCAAAAAGCCCGGAAAGAGAAAGTGCAATTAAAGGTAAAAGGCTCCGGTCTGGTTATACGCACTATTCCTTCCCCTTTATCTCCTCTTCCTCAGAGCCGGAAGATTCAGTTGATTTTGAGTGATTAATTTTTTTACTTGTGAAAGGTTAAGGGAAAGTGAATATAGAAGATCGGCTGCTTTCTTTATGTCAGAGTAAGGGTAAAGCTCTATCTCGTGAGATTTCTGCTATTTGTACGGATTCAAGAAAGGTTGTTCCGGGTTCAGTTTTTGTCGCTTTGAAAGGCAGAACAACAGACGGACATGGTTATTTGAGAATGGCAGTGGAAAGAGGGGCCCAGGTATTGGTTGTGGAAAGGACAGAACAGATTAAGAACATTCCTTTTGAAGGCCTGGTTTGTTTGGTGCCTGATACGCATGAGATTTTATCTGTTTTGTTAAATGAGTTTTACGATTTCCCTTCTGATAAAATGTTTTGTGTTGGCATTACCGGTACTAATGGAAAAACGACTGTATCCAATATACTGTCCTTTTTATTTTCTCATTGTGGTTGGCGTACAGGCTCTATTGGGACAATTCAGAATCAGTTTGGGGGGTGGAGGGAGAAAAGTATGTTAACTACACCGGACCCTTCTGAATTATACCGGTTGCTTGATCGGTTTTATTCCGGAGGTGCGCAAGCTGTTGTCATGGAGGTTTCCAGTATTGGTTTGGATCAGCAAAGAGTAAAAGGAGTGGATTTTAATTTGGGAGTTTTTACCAATCTTTCGGAAGATCATTTAGACTATCACTCTGACATGTCTTATTACTTTCAGGCAAAAAAGAAAATGTTTGAGGTAAACCCTTCTTTGATGAAGGCAAATCGTTTTTTGGCTGTTTTAAATTTGGACGATCCTTATGGAGTGACTCTGGCAAGAGAGATTCAAGTCCCTTATATTTCTTATGGGAGAAAGGGAGCCCGTTTTTCATGGGATATTTTATCAGATGATTTAAAAGGCACTTTGTTTAGATTGCATTTTGATAAAAAAGAGATGGATGTATATGTGCCAATGCCGGGTGTTTATAATGTATCAAACGCTGTAGCGGCTTTATGTTGTGTGCATGCAGCCGGTTTTCCTTTGGAAGAGGCTGTGCGTGCTTTAAAAAGTTTTCCCGGAGTGCTGGGCCGTATGCAGAGGGTATGTCCTGAGCGCTTGCCGTTGGTATTTGTAGATTATGCTCATACTCCTAAAGCTCTGGAGGCTGTCTTATCTCTGTTGCAAAAGAAAAAAGCCAAGGATAGCAGGCTTATTACTGTTTTTGGTTGTGGGGGACAAAGGGATCAGGAGAAGCGCCCTCTTATGGCTCAGGTAGTGGAGTGTTTTTCGGATCGGTTTTTTTTAACTTCAGATAATCCTCGTGAGGAAGACCCACTTAACATTATTTCTGATTGTATGAAGGGAGTAAGTGATAAAGAAAAATGTGTTGTAGAGTTGGATAGAAAGAAGGCTATCAGGCAGGCTTTAGAATCTTCTCAAAAAGAAGATGTTATTTTGATTGCCGGTAAAGGGCATGAGAGGGAACAAATTATAGGAGTCAAAAGATACCCTTTTAGTGATGAGGAAGTGGTTAAGGAGTTTTTTGGTTAGATGAATTTAAGTTCAGAAGAATTGTGTTCTGTTGTGAAAGGGCGGTTTTTACAAAGGGCGGATCAATCCTCTTTTGCAGGGGTGTCTATTGATTCCCGTGAATCCGATTTAAAACAAAAAATTTTTTTTGCTATTCAAGGTACCCGCTTTGACGGGCATGATTTTTTACAGCCCGCTTTAAAGGCGGGTGTGGGAGCTTTGGTTGTTCATAAAAAATCTTCAGTCGATATTAGTTCAGTATCAGTGATACAGGTGGATGACACTCTTAAAGCTCTTCACCGATTAGCTTCTTATTGGAGAAGTAAAAACAGGTTTTCAGTCATAGGTATCACCGGTTCATCCGGTAAAACCACAACAAAGAGTTTTTGTCTAAAACTGCTTGAGGATACGTTCTCAGTCATTGGGAGTCCCAAGAGTTTTAATAATATGTATGGTGTCCCGTTGACTCTTTTATCTGCAAAGGAAGATACAGAGATCCTGGTTCAGGAAATAGGTATGAATCAGAAAGGTGAGATTAAATTTTTGTGTCAGTTGGCTCAACCGGATATTGTGACGGTAACGCAAATAGGGGATTCGCATGTAGGGATGTTGGGGAGTAGAGAGGGGATAGCTCAGGAAAAAAAGGAAATTTATCTTAATGCCCCGGAGGCGGTGCATGTTTTTAATTTGGATAATTTTTATACGAAGAAAATGTATAAAGATTTAACAACACATGAACGCCCGGAAAAAGTGATTTGCTTCTCTTCACAGGATGAGAAAGCGGATGTGTTTTTAGAACTTAAAGAAGTGAAAAAAAACAGCTTGTCTATTGAAGGCCATTTACAAGGAGTTAAAGGTTTTGTCTCTGTGCCGGTAGTCGGTGCGGTCCATTTAAGTAATCTGATGGCAGCGGCCGGACTGGCTTTAGCTGCCGGTTTAAAGGAAAGTCGGATATGGGAACGTCTTTCTCTTTGTCATTTGCCGGCGGGTCGGAATCAATGGCTTAATCTTTCCTCTGGCGCTCAAGCTTTGTTTGATGCCTATAATGCCAGTCCGGAGAGTGTAATGGCTTTGTTGGAGTATTTTTTATCCCCGGTGATAAAAGGAAAAAAGATTTTAATTTTAGGTGATTTTTTGGAACTAGGTTCTTACTTGAAATCTTTTCAGAAAAAAGTAGCGTCAAAATTATCTATGAGTGATATCTCCTTAATTTGGTTTATAGGTTCTCAGGCGGACTCTTTTGCTCAAGCTTTGAAAGAGGCCGACTGTTCAGCAGAGTTTTATTTTTCCGAGCAGTTTGATTCAGGTATAGCTAAAAAAATTCGTTCTCGTTTGGACCCCTCTGCTTCATTGGCTTTTAAAGCTTCCAGAAAGATGCAGATGGAAAAAGTATTGGAGTATTTTGAGCCTGTAGAGACTTTCACTTGGTCAGCGGATTGAAATTAATCGTCATCCCCGTGGAAACGGGGATCCGGTTGAGGTATGTTACTTTTCTGGATTCCCCGCCTCCGAGGGAATGACAATACAGTCGTGCAGCTTGCGTTAAGCGAGGCCTTTTGTTAAAGAGTGTTTTATGGTTTATAAATGGTTATTTGATTTGTCAGAGTTTATCTCTGTTTTTAATGTTTTCCGTTATATTACTGTTCGGTCTTTTTTGGCTTTTTTTACCGCTTTTTTTATATGCTGGTTGTTTGCCCCTTACTTTATTAAGAAATTAAATAAAAGAGATATAGGTGAAGAGATTAATTCTGATGGGCCTGATTCACATCAGAAGAAAAGTGGCACTCCTACAATGGGGGGTGGGCTGGTCTTGTTTTCTTTATTATTGAGTTCCCTGCTATGGGTGGATATGTTCGAACCTTTAGTGTGGGGAGTGTTAAGTATGGTTTTAGGTTTTGGAGTGATTGGTTTTTGGGATGACTTTATAAAAAGCCGATGGAAAAATTTTAAAGGGATCCCTCCCCGATACCGCTTGTTATATGAGTTTGGTATTTCCGGTTTAATGCTGACAGTACTTATTTTTACCAATCAAATTGAACCGGTTTTATATATTCCTTTTTTCAAAAATCTGGCTCTCGATTTATCCTGGTTTTATGTGTTGCTGGGTAGTTTTGTTATTACGGGATGTGCAAATGCGGTAAATCTGACAGATGGTTTGGACGGTTTGGCTATCGTGCCTGTGATGGTTTGTGCTGGTGCTTTGGCTGTATTTTCTTATGTAGCCGGTCATTTCAGTCTGGCTTCCTATTTGGGTATTCCATTTATTGCCGGTGCGGGTGAGATCACCCCTTTGGCAGTAGCGGTTGTCGCTAGTGGTTTGGGTTTTTTATGGTACAATTCCTATCCGGCTCAGATTTTTATGGGTGATACAGGTAGTTTAAGTTTAGGGGCTTTTTTAGGAACACTCGCAGTCTTTACGAAGAATGAAATTCTTTTGGCTGTTTTAGGGGGGGTGTTTGTTGTGGAGGCGATATCAGTGATTTTACAGGTCATTAGTTTTAAGATGACGGGAAAAAGAATTTTTGCTATGGCTCCTTTACACCATCATTTTGAATTAAAGGGTGTGGAAGAGTCTAAAATTATTGTACGATTTTGGATTGTAGCTTGTCTACTGGCGGTAATCAGCCTGGCTACTTTAAAACTGAGATAATTTTTTAATTAAGGTATATACTATGGAGCTTAGTGATTTAAAAGGTAAACAGATTTTAATTGTGGGTTTGGCAAAGACAGGTGTGTCATTAGCCCGCTTCCTGGTTAAGTATGGGGCTCAAGTCACTATTAGTGATCACAAGTCAGAGGCGGAATTAGCTTATTATTTGGAACAGGTGGAGGATCTGCCACTTCAGTTGGAGCTGGAAGGTCATAACCCCAAGAGCTTTTTGAAAAAAGATTATGTGATTTTGAGTCCGGGTGTGCCTTCTCATTTGAAGTTGTTTGAATATGTTAAAACACAGGGAGTGGAAGTCACCGGAGAATTTGAGTTTTGTTCCCGATTTATAAAAACCCCTATGTTAGTGGTAACAGGCACTAATGGAAAAACAACGACAGCGGATTTGATTTATCGCGCTCTTAAGGAGTCAGATAAAAAACCTTGGGCGGGAGGTAATTTTGGTGAACCTTTAAGTGAATATCTTTATAAGGAGGAAACAGCGGATTTTTTGGTTGTGGAGGCTTCCAGTTTTATGTTGGAGCATGTAGTGGAAATGGTACCCAAAAATATTATATTTACTAACTTGGCTGAAGATCATTTGGATCGTTACCGGAGCATGGAGGAATATGTTAATGCGAAGAGAAAAGTGTTTAAACATGTATCAGCTCAAACGACTGTTATTTTAAATGCGGATGATCGGGCTATTTTGGAGTTAGCGCGTGATCCGAATGTGCAGAAGGGGTGTTTAAGATATTTTTCCAGAAAAAAATCGCTTGAATCTCAGATTATGAAGATTGGTGGCGCTATTTTAATAGATAATCAAATACGAGTTCGAGTGGGTCCGGAAATTGAATATTATAGTATTGAAGATAATAAATTAAAGGGCGGTCATATTTATGAAAATATTATGGCGGCTATTTTGGCAGCCCGTATCAATGGAGCTGACTGGGAAAGTATTCAAAAAGTTATTTCTTCTTACACGGGTCGTCTTCATAGGTTAAGTTATGTAAGAAGGGTGGGTGGAGTGAATTTTTATAATGATTCAAAAGCGACTAATGTGCACTCCGTAATGAGGGCTTTGGATATTTTCGATGATAATGTTATTCTTATTATGGGTGGAAAAGATACTGGTTTGAATTACAAGCCTTTGGCTGAGCGTATTCAAAGGAAAGTAAAAAACCTTATTTTAGTTGGAGAGGCAAAAGAAAGAATTAATCGGCAAATTGGGGATTATTCAGAGACCTTTGTAATTGGAACGTTTGAAGAGGCTGTACTTATTGCTTACCAGAAGTCTCGTATTGGAGATACAGTTTTGTTATCTCCGGGTTGCCCAAGTTTTGATATTTTTAATTCTTACGAGGAAAGAGGAGAGGTTTTTACAAACCTGGTGAATCAGTTTGATTGAATATAATAGTTATGCTGGCTTATTTTTGAATAAGTTAGTGTGGGTGGTTTTGTAGTTTTTGAACCTATTTATAAAAGACGGAGGAAAAAATGGTGAAAGTGTTTTTTGTGTTTTTATTTTCTTTAATTGTTGTTCCCTCTTTTGCTCAACCAACTCAAACTCAAAAAATTGTTGTATCCGGTCCTTCTGCTCATTTGGTTAAAGCGGTTAAGGATGTTTATCGGGATGGAGGCAATATTTTTGATGCCGCGGTGGCGGGAGCTTTTACTCTTAGTGTGACACATCCTTATTTTGTGTCTTTGGGCTGTGGTGGATTTGCATTGTTGAAAGATCAATCCGGAGTTCAGGCTTTGGATTTTCGTGAAACAGCTCCGTCTAAGGTAGGATCGAACTTTTATGTTAAAAGTGGTCTTTCTCCAACGAAGACGGGGTCGGCAGTGGGTGTTCCGGGCTTTGTAGCAGGCTTATGGGCTATCCACCAAAAATATGGATCTCTTCCCTGGATTGATCTACTGAAACCGGCTATTAAGCTGGCGGATCGTGGTTTTATAGTTTCAGGGCAGTGGTTAAAACAGACAGAAGATTTGTCAGAAAATTTTAATCTTTCCGGCAGGAGGATCTTTTTTCATTCTGATGGTACACCTTATGTTCCTGGGGAATTTATAAGGCAGAAGAAGTTGAAAGAGGCTTTAAGACTGGTCAGTCGGAAGAACAAAACATTGGTTTATGACGGGGTGATTGGGCAGGATATCGTTAAAACGGTTAAAGCAAATAAAGGAATTATGAATGTTGAAGATCTCAGAAATTATCGGGTTCGTTGGCTGAAGCCGGTTCAATTTTCTTTTAATGGCTATAAAGTGTATAGTATGCCTCTTCCCAGTTCGGGAGGTATTATCCTCAATCGTGCGTCTCAATTGATGGAAAAGAAAAAATTAAAGAAACTTTCCTTATACAGTGTCAGTGAATTGCATCTTTTGGGAGAAGTACTTTCTTTTTCTTTTCGTCCGCGCAGTCAAATGGGGGACTTACCTGATCCTTCTCGGTATTTGAAAAAATGGCTTTCCGGTACAAAACTCACAAAATTGAGTTCCCGAATATCTTTGCAAAAAGTAACCAATCTTCCGGTTTTAAAGGATACTATGCCGGTGCGTGAGTCGAATGAGACCACTCACTTTTCTATAATGAATCATTTAGGGGAGGCTGTTTCGATGACGCTGACTTTGAATGGTAACTTTGGCTCTTTTGTTGTTACGGATAAGTACGGTATTGTTCTCAATAATCAAATGGATGATTTTAATACTCATCCGGGTAAACCGAATCAGTTTGGCTTAATACAGGGTAGAAACAACAAAGTGCAAACGGGCCGTCGGCCTCTCAGTTCCATGAGTCCCACTATTGTGGAGAAGAATGGAAAAACAGTGATGGTTCTGGGAGCTTCAGGTGGTCCTATGATTATTAGTTCTGTATTACAAACTTTGTATCGTTATTTTATAAATGAGTTAAACCTGGATGCTGCTATTCAGGCTCCTCGTATTCACCATCAGTTTTTACCTCGTGCTTTATTTGTTGAAAAAAATCGCTTTTCACCGGTGGTGTTGAGTTTATTGAGAAAACGGGGGCATCGGGTGAAAGTGCGTGATTCCATTGCCAAGGTTTATGCTGTTTCCAAAAGAAAAGATGGTATTTTGGAAGGGGCTTTTGATGCCCGTGAAGAAGGAGCCACCGGCGGTTTTTAGTTTTTATAGTCAGGTGACTCATCTTTCAAATCAGAACCGTCATTCCTGCGCCACAGAATCGTCATTCCCGCGCAGGCGGGAATCCAGTTATTTTAAATACTGATATTTTTGCTAAGGGGAATTTGGCTTTTTTCTGAACAATATTTTGTATATTTTTCAAGTTTGAATGGAAAGGACAGGTCTTTTACAATAGTGAGGCTTCTGAGAAAAGCGAACAGGTGAAAGTCGTTAAAACTGATTTGGTTACCTAAGTACCATGTATTTTTTTCTGTTATTTTGTTTTCTATCTCTGTGAGTATTGCCAAAATTTCTATTTTGAATTCTTTTGTTTTTTCCAAGGCGGAGGAAAAAGGGCCGATCATTTGCTCTTTTTTATTCTGGAAATATTTTCGACTGGAGGGAGTTTTAAATTCTTCCATTTCTGATTGCACCCAACGAGGCATAACCAGGCTATAATAAGGGGTGCGTGCCTGATTTAATATCTGTAGAAGGGAGGGGTCTTCTTCTTTTGAAATCAGGTTTGGCGAGGATTGTTTGTCAATAAATTGAACAATGTCCATACTTTCCGGCATGAATTTTCCGGACTCAATCTCCAGTATAGGAACCATTTTTTTTCCAATCATACTGATAGGTGTTTTTTCATCATCATTCAATAGAGTGATGAGTGTAAATGGTATATTTTTCAAGCCAAAGATCATACGAGCTTTTACGCAATAGGGGCAGTGGTCGTAAATGAACAATTTCATAATATGGCTTCCTTTATGAATTTATTGGACAGGTGTTTTCTTCAGGTAGTAAGGCCTTTCTTTTACTTTGTATCAAAATTAGGTACACGAAACACGTTTTTTATATGTGAGAGTGTGTTTTTTATTAATTATTTTTCTATATAGTAAGGGAGGCAGCCAATGAAAAGGGTCGGTTGTTGATTTTTTGTGCTGTTTTTTATGCTCCTGTTTTAGCCTGTTAAAAATATTCCGATAAGAAAAGGTATGGCTGTTCATCGAAAAAAGAGAAGATCCGGTAATCGGTCCCGCCGTTCTCGTAGAGGGAAATCTTCTGCTGTGGTTAGGGTGAAGAGAAAGAAAAAAAATGATTTCGGTTTTTTTTCTTTTTTATGTGTATTGGGTGTAGTGGCTGTTGCCTTTTATTTCTTTTACGATGAAAAAGAGCGTGTGCCGTCTTCTATTCCCAATGTCAATCAGGGACACACTCCTCTGACGGTGGATGAGAGAATAAAACAAAAGGCAGCGCATATTCAGCTTCAGCAGGATATACAGTCTCAGCAGGTTGTGTCTGATAAATTCAAAGCTCCGGTGGAAAAAATTGACCCTATTGAGTCACTTGAGTCAGAAATGTCCCCTTTGGATATGGGTGTTGGTTTTTCCGATAATGCTACTATGGAGTCTGTTTTTAAGGAGTTGGATGAAAAACCATTTGAAAATGATATATATGAGGATCCGGAGAATGTTATTCGTCGGCAGATCGCACATCGAGACTGGCTGGAGAAACATTTAAAAGAGAGAAATGAGGAGGAGAGAAAGGAATTTATCAGGAAATTTGTTCAGATAGCTCGTGAACAGGGTTATCATGTGCATTTTACAGAAGATTTGAAAGTGATTTTGGAACCTATAGATCCTGAAGAAGAGAAAAAAAAGGCGGAGGAGTTTGAGGAAGTCAAGATTAACTGGAAATGAGTTTATTTGAAGTGAACAAATGTTATTTTACGAATCTTAAGTGAAATGAGATATTGAGAAAAAGAGAAAATCTGCCCTAAGTACAAAAGAGCGCGCCCGGAAGGATTCGAACCTCCGACCTCCTGATCCGTAGTCAGGCACTCTATCCAGCTAAGCTACGGGCGCAAAAAAGTAAAGAAACTATAACATCTTTTTTCCTTTCTTAAAAATTGAAATCTCAATTTAAGTGTTCTTGATTCCTTTTGGGGCCTGTGGCAGTCTCAGGGGAGAAAATCTTTAGAAGATTTTCTAAGCGAATGGGTTACAGTAGATTGAGCTAGGAGGGATGGGTGAGTGGCTGAAACCAGTCGTTTGCTAAACGACCGTACGGGTAATGCCCGTACCGAGGGTTCGAATCCCTCTCCCTCCGCCACTTGTTTGTTTTAACTATAAAACAGTAAAAATATGAGCTTCAGTTTTCAGGATCTTTTGTTGCTAATCGAAGATGACTCCATTCACAATCAGAGTCGAGACGTTTGATAGAAAAATTCTCTTCTTGTAGCATATCAAGCATGTTAAAAGGGCCTTGAAAATGAGCAAGACCGGCAGCAATAAACACTCTTGTATGACCTTCCTGTTCATGAGAGAACGATAGTTTATTCATCCATATTTCATTCCGTCTTCTTAAGATATTGTGCTTAAAATAATCCAAATAATTTTTTATTATATCCTCAGGAACACCTTGTCTTCTGAGATCTTTTTCACTTATTGTTAAAGGGTCTATATCTTCACCGGATTCGTAATCTTGGATCGCCTCTGCCAAGTGATTAAATTTCCATTCAATACTCTGTGCCAGTTTCTCCGGGGAGCAAAGTTCGTCATAGTTTTTTACAATCCTGTCTACTTTTTCTTTAGAAGATCTTGTCGCCGTTGATCGTATTAAATCCTGGAAGTAACTGCTTTCATCCAGGTAATCTTGAAGTACACTGTCTTGAGCTGTTTTTTGAATTTGGATATCCAGTTTTTTTCTACTATCTATTTTTCGGGCATGTAACGAAAGTTGTTCTCTTAAAAACTCTCTGTTATCGGATATACATAAAAAGTTTAGTTGTACTATAAGGCCGAAGTAGCTCATTTGTTGAAGAGTCTTAAAATGTTCCGGTTCTGTTTTTGTTTTAAAAAACATCTGAGTTTCTTCGCTAAGACTGTGGAAACTCTGACCTGAGTGGTCCTCTAACAGTTGTTTTACTGTCTCTTTCATTTCTGTTCGATGTTTCTGCACATTCGTTTCTGTCCAGAGTAAATCACTTTGCTGTAGGGATTCATAAATAACGTCAGAACATTGGAGATCTTCCAAACTCACTCCAATATGAACAGTGCCTAAAATATGTAGAGTTTGTTCTTCTTTTTGTACTGCCCAAAAGAAAGGCCCGTTTTTATTTAGGCTACAGGAAGTAAAGAGAAAAAAAGCAATTAAAAGGAATGAAATAAATATTGTTTTCATCAACTTTGTTTTATGAAGCAAAAGTGATTTTTAACTTCCTCAATTTTTTAAAAGCTTTCTAATAGCTACAGCAACATAAGTTGGAGAGTCAACTTTCCCGTGTCGGAAAAAAGTGGCAGGACAATTATGGATTTTTAGAGTTTTTTGGTAGAAGAAAATGGGGTGTAAAGGGTGTATTTTATTCACAGTGACATGAAAAGTTTATATAATTATTGAAACTTATAAAGTCTGTTTTTTATGTACATTTGTCAAATTCAGATGTTTGTGTTTTAAGTAATGAACGAGGGAGTTAAGGCTTATGAGAAAAACAATTTTTTTAAATAGGTTTTGTTCTGTATGTGTTTTCCCGGTCAATTTTATTGTTCTTGTCTTTCTTTATGGCACGCTCGTTGGCTGTATCACAGCTGGCACAATAAAACGAGATTACTGTAATGGTATTAATGTGTACAAAGAAGGTCGTTTGGATGCATTGAACGGTAAAACTACTGAGAGTTTTTCTGAAAAGAACAGAATGTGTGCCGAATATGGGGTGATATTAAATCAAAGTGAGTATGATAAGGGGCGACGGGATGGTTTAAATGTTTTGTGTACTTATAAAAAGGGATATGAATTTGGATTGGAAGCCAGACATTATCGTAATATATGCCCACGAAGTAAGGTGGAACCCTTTTTAAAGGGTTATCACGAGGGTGATAAGAAATGTTTGTATGAAGCAGGGCGCTTTCATTCCTTGGAAGGTAAAACTTTGTCAGCTTTTTCTTCTGTTAAGTGTTTACAGCTTTCGAAAGATCAAAGCCAAAAGGAGTATAACCGGGGGTGGAGAGCAGGTTTGAAGGTTTTTTGCACTTATCAAAAGGGGCGTGAGTTCGGGTTTAAAGGGAGAAAATATCAAAATACATGTCCTAACAAAAGGTCAGCTCCGTTTTTAAAAGGCTATAGGCAGGGTGATAAGGAGTGTTTGTATGAAGCAGGGTATTCCCATGCGGTCAGTGGAGAGCCTTCCTCTACCTTTTCTTATGTTAAATGTTTAAAGCTCTCAAAATCTCAAAGCAAAAAAGAATATATGAAGGGGTGGACAGCCGGTGTAAAAGTTTTTTGTACTTATAAAGAGGGATATAAATTAGGTTTAAGCAATGTTGAATACCAAAATGTATGTCCTAAGAAATTAGAGACCGGGTTTTTCAAGGGTTATACCCTGGGTCTTCAGGAATATAAAGCGAAAAAAAGACAGGAAGAACTGTTGGCTATAGAGCGGGAGAAGATAGCTGTTGAAAGGGAGAGAATAAGGGAACAGCAACGAGACAGAGAGGAAAGGCGGGCTATAGAGGAGGAAAAGATAGCCGTTGAAAGAGAGAGAATAAGAGAACAGAAAAAAACCAGGCAGGAACTTTTGAATTTACAAAATCTGGGAGGGCGGAGGCTATGTCAGTTCGATTCAGATTGTGGTAAAAATGGCGATTGTAGATACAATTTTCAATTAAAGAAGGATGTTTGTTATTATGATTAAGTTACTATTTAAAATAAACCTTTTATGTATTTTATTATTTTGTTTTCCGGTTTATGGGGAAAATGAAACTGCTCAATCGGAAATGTTGTCCAAATACGAGCATCTTCCTGTATATATAGAAATAGCTAATCTCAGATGGAAATCCGGCTTTTCCGCTTATTATTATTCTGATAAGTCAGCTCTTCAGCTTCCTCTGCTTTTGGAACTTCAAGTCCCTTTTAGTGTGGAAAGTTCAAAATTTAAATGGCTGGTGCAGGCGGGTGGAGGATGGATGCAGTATTATCAAAAAGACTGTGATCCTTTTTTTATTCCTGACCCCCCGAAGGCTCCTTTTGATAGTGGTTTTTTTAGAGAGGTTCATGAGGAAAGGCTAAAGAAAGCTACTGATAAATCGACTTGCCATACGGAATGGGCACCGGATTATGAAAAGTCCTTTCCATACTTTATATTTCAACCTGGTTTGATGTATGATTTTGGTGCACTAACAGGTTTTATCAGGGCAGGAGTTTTCCTTGGTTTTTGGGATGCACCGGAATTGTTAGGTGCTGTAGCCAGTGTGTCTATAGGTACAATGGATTGGTGGGACATAGGGATTCAGGCTTTATATTATGATCGTTGGTATTTCGGCTTGTCTTTGGCAATAGGGTCTTCTTTAAAAAAGTGGCAGGTAAAAAATCCTTATAAAGATGATCCATATAATTAAAGAAGCGGGAAAATAATACTAAGAATAAGAAGAGTATTAAAGAAAAAATAAGTTGATTAAGGTGTCGTTTGGGGGATTCTTGACAGGTAGGGAATCTCCCATTTTTTTTATGACTTGTACTGACGGGTGGTTTAATATAGTACGGTAAAGTCGGAATTGTAATACAGTAATAATTCTTAGTATGAACTTTGAACAACGGGGAGTAGCGCAGTCCGGTAGCGCATTCGCTTTGGGAGCGAAGGGTCGCAGGTTCAAATCCTGTCTCCCCGATATTATAAGTATTTGAAATTATAGGAGTTTTAATTAAAAGGTGGAACCATTTGTCTCTCTCATCTTTATCTGTAGTTTCTCTTAGCATATTAAATAATAATTGTATCTGGAAACAAGATTTACTAAAGTGTTTATATATTAAAGGTAAGTAGAAATGTGTTCATTAGAAAAAAAAGTGAATTTGAAAAGTATCGTTATAACTTTTTAAAGTTATTATTTATATTTCTTTTTTTCAGCACCTCTTGTGTGCATCATAAATATAAAAAAGCAGCTTTACCTGCTAATGAATGTGAAAAAATACAGTCTACATTAGCTAAAACAGAGCATATCATTGTCGTGGCCCTCTTTAAATAGACTAGATTACTTTTACATCATTTTCGCGGTTCACTATACCTATTAAGACATTGACTGTAGTCTGCATCACATTGTTTTATTTTGCTCTCAAAAGCGGAACTATCCCAGTTTTCATTTTTAATTATTTTTTCGACACAACTTCTCCCTGATTGACCTCCACACTCTTCCTGATGAGCTTTATCATTACATTCTTTTTTTTGCTCATTACAATCATTAACCTTAGGTATCGGAACCAAAGGAGGTGAACATCCTGATAAGAGAATCAATAAAGTGAGTATTCTGAACATGGGCATTCCTTACTGTAATATATAGTCCTCAAAATGCAGAAACATCTCATACAGCAATGTAGGTTCCTTTCTGTTTGAACCACAGAAATAATCTCTCCCTTCTTCATCTTCACCACAAAAAGGCTCTCTGTCTTCGTTATTTTTATATTTCCACCAATATTCTTCAAATTTTTCTGAATCTGGACTCAGTCCACCTCTATCATGCCAATCTAAGGCCAGACGGCTATAGGCTCGATATAAACCCCTTTGAGCGGCATCCAAGTACAGGATGTAAGCTTTTGTTGTATCTCTGGTTACACCTAAACCTTCAAAATAAAAATGAGCCAACCGAGCTTGCGACCTAAGAGAGCCTCTGGATGTTGCTCGTCTAAAAAATTCTGCCGCCTCCTCATTACTCTTATTAATTCTTATGCTATCCAACCCTCCATAATGTTTCAGTAAACCCATTCGATGCAGAGCTGGAACATAATCATCACTTGCTGATTCAGTAAATAATCTCATGATTAAATCAAGATCATCCCCCGATGACCTAGACAATAAAAAAGCCAAAACATATTTGGCTCTGGCCAAATTGTGTTTTTCCGCTGCTTCCCGCAGCCATTTTATTGATAGATTGTAATTATCTGTAAAACCGTTATTTTCCGTTTCCATTTTATATATGTATATTAAGCCTAGTTCGTATTGAGAATTAGCATTTCCATTTTCTGCTTGAGACATGAGGTTTTCCATATTTTGCATTAAATTTACAATTTGTCTCTCTATGGACCTCTTGCTATCTGTCTCCGAAGCTGCCATAGTAAAGGATACCCAACACAAAAAAAGAGTTGTTAAAGAGCACAAAAAGCCTTTATAGATAATTGCAAAAAAATAATTTTTATTTCTTAGAATAACAGTCTTTTTCATATTTATATGGTAACAACAAAACCGGCTTTTTCAATGAAAATATTTTTGGTTTTGCGGCTTTTGTCCTTGATTTCCAAAAATAAGACTCTTATAAAGATCCATTCCAGAGCCATTTGATCCATATCTTTTATGCAAAATCTTTAATAATTTGAAATTTTATATCTATTTAGTAAAATGTTTTTTGATGGGAAAAAAATTTAATTGTCTTTTCTTTCTGTTTTGTTTGTCTATGACATCCTGTGGATTTTCGAATGCCTATCTTTGCAAGGAAGAAGGTGAGGATAGAACTTTGTCTTTTACCTATAACAATATCAGCGTAAGGCTGGGAATCATGGAGCTTCACAAAAGATTAGAGCCGTTTGGATTGAATGCGGATTATACAGAAAATTTAACTGCTGACACAAAAAAAGATGCTTATAATTTTACTGTTACAAAAGATCAAGTGATTATTAATTATGTGGAAGGTTATGCCATGGAAGCCTATAAATCTGATGAAGGTGAATATGTAGATAGCTATTCAAAAACCAAAGGATCTAATAAGTGGACAACCCGCTATCATACTAATGCAACCAAACTTCAAACCTATGTATTTGATGCAAATACAAAACAGATGAGAAAAACTGTTAAGTATTTCCCCATTCTGAGTAAAAAAACCTCTGTATATAAATTTGAATATCACCCGGGAACCACTCAATTTAAACAAGCTATTAAGCAAGGTCGTTTTATGAAGCCTGAGGAAATAGAAAAAGCTTTTGGAGGCCGTCTGGGTATTAGGGAGAAGCATTATAAATGCGATAGAGAATCAGTAATGATGAGCTTTTTTCGTTTTATCCTGAATATTTTTAGATATATATGATAATTAAGTTTATTACCTATTCTGGAAGTTATGAGATTTTTACTGCTTTTATGTTTTAGCCTAACAGCTTATGGATCAGACGGGTCGGAGAGTTATTATTGTTATTTTAATGAAAATCAATCACTTTCCGCTTGGGATAAGATTGTTGTCATTTCTGAAAAAGGGCTGGTGCGGGAAGAAAGGACTGGCTTAGAGTTTTATAAAACATACAGAAACGAACAGGAAATAGTATCGGTTTATAGAGAATCCAGGATGACACAGCTTAATTATTATATTTTAAGAATGGATTTTAGTAGAGGGAAAGCATTTTTTTCTTATGGTTCCGGATATTACAGAACTCCGGAAGGTTTTGAAAAATCATTTTTAAAATCATTCACACCGGAAAACTTTAATTCAGTCAATAAAAATCCTGAGCTAAACCAATACCTACCACCCCCACCGGATAAAAATTATTTACCGATCACCTTTATCAAAAGAGAGTTGGCTTGCAAAAAACTAGGTTATATAGAAGAAATTATAAAATCCTCTGTCTTAGTATTCCTACAGGTTTTATCTATATAAGAGAAATAATCTTTATTTAACGGATTTTTTATTCTAAACCCCTTGGTTTGAGTTTTTAATGCTTAACACCAGGGCGGCTGAGTTAATTACCGAAGCAATTCTGGCAATTGATTGGATTCCCTCAGAGGAAAAGCCGGATTTTTTTAATGTCCGACTATGGGCTCTGATACATAAACCACAGCCGGAAAGCACGGAAACAGCCAGAGAGTAAATTTCAAAATCAATTTTATCTACACCCGGATTGGCCATTGCTGTCATCCTTAATTTTGCCGGCAGATTCTCAATTTCAGAATCTCCACTAAGGTGAACAAATCGATAATAGATGTTGTTCATAGCCATAAGAATAGAAGCAGTTTGAGCTGCCTGAGTCTCACTTGAACTCAAATCAAATGATTTTTTTATAGCTGAAATCAAATCAGAGTTTCCGGTAGTATAAGCACAGGCCAAAGCGGCTCCTGAAATCTGATTTTGTTTGAGAGCGGAAGTTTCTCTTTCATTGAGTACAAGACTCATGTTGATTTTTACATCTTTTGATAATTCGCCTATTTTTTCTTTAATATTTTCCAAAGTCATTTTTCACTCCTTTTTTTGGAAGACCTTTTATCTTCAGCCAGATCGTTTTAATAAGGAAAATCAGCAGGGATAAATGATCTGATTTCGTTAAAACCTTCCCGGTATTTCATCGGGAAAATTTTGTTGAGAAATTTGAATGGTCTCTTCTCCTTTTTTCCAGTTACATGGGCAAAGCTCATCAGTTTGAAGACCATCCAGAATTCTTAAAACCTCCTCTGGATTTCGTCCCACACTGAGGTCCGTGGCGTAAACAAAACGGATGATCCCTTGAGGGTCTATAATATATGTAGCCCTTTGAGAAACACCCTCTTTGGGATCTAAGATGCCTAACTCTTCTGAGAGTTCCCGCTTAATGTCAGAAAGCATGGGAAAGGGCAGATCTTTTAAATTTTCATCGCTTCTACGCCAGGCCAGATGAACAAATTCCGAGTCAACGCTGGCTGTAAGAACTTGAGCATCCCGATCCTGAAACTCCGAATTGAGTTTTGCAAAGCCTTTGATCTCCGTGGGACAAACAAAGGTGAAATCCTTGGGATAAAAGAATAGAATGATCCATTGGCCCTTATATGTTTCGTTGTTAATGTCTTTAAAAGCTGTTTCCATGTCGTTGGAAACCACCGCTTTAAGTTGAAATTGTGGAAAACTTTCTCCAAGTCCTTTCATATGCTCTCCTTTTTGTTTCTTGACCTCTTTGTAGAAGGACTATTTGTTTCACTGGATTTTTGATAAAAGGTCCAGGAAGGGAATAAATGATCCTTAGCTAGGGTCGGTTTATGTTTTTTTGATCCGGTTTTGGATTTTTATTTGAAGTTTCAAATCCAAGCCGGATCCCTTTCGTGGTCCTGTCACAACCCCGTGAATTGAAATATAGTTGATCTTTTATAATATATGAAATATATTATTTTTATAATATAATAGTTTTTATATATTAATCTCAAGTCCTTGGAGTGACTACAATTTATGCCAAGCCTTACGCAATTGGAATATATTCTGACCGTGGCAAAAACAGGCCATTTTGGAAAAGCCTCGGAGCATTGTCATGTTTCCCAACCCAGTCTCAGTATTCAAATACAAAAAGCGGAGGAGGAACTGGAAATTCAGATTTTTGATCGGAACAAAAAACCTATTGTTCTGACCCAAAAAGGAAAAGTAGTTATTGAGCAGGCTCAAAAAATCATAGGAGAATATAAACAACTTTTAAGTCTCTCAAGACTTGAGACCAGAGAATTGAAGGGAAGCTTCCGGTTAGCGGTGATTCCCACTCTTTCCTCATCAGTGATTCCTCTTTTTTTAAAGGAATTTTCTAAAAAATATCCAAAAGTGGAACTTTTTATCAATGAGTTGACTACGGAGAACATTATTCGAGCCCTGAATATGGACGAAATTGATGCAGGGATTCTCGCGACTCCACTGGGTGAAAAAAATCTGGAGAAAAAAATTCTCTTTTTTGAAGCTTTTAATGTCTATTGCTCCAAAAATCATCCTCTACTGGAAAAAAACTTTCTAAAAGTAAGTGATTTAAGAAAACATAAAGATTTGTGGATCTTATCTGATGGTCATTGTTTTAAAAACCAGGTTCTCAATTTCTGTAATATGAACTCGGCCCTGGAAACTTTTAAAAATGTTCATTTTCAGAGTGGAAGTCTTGAGACTCTTAAGGCTTTAGTGGAAAAAGTTCATGGCTACACCTTTTTACCACAGTTAAATATTGATAGGCTGAGTGCCAGCGAAAAGAAGCAAACTCGCCATTTTAAACCTCTGGCCCCTTCAAGGGAGGTGAGCATTGTTTTTCTCCGTTCCCACTGGAAAAAAGATATTATTCAAAGTCTAAAAAAAGTCGTCCAAGGTCAACTTCCTGCTTCGGTTAAAAAAATCAAAGAATCAGGCTTCAAAGTGATAAGAATTGACAAAAATGATTCCTATTGACTTTCTATCAAAATTTTCAATTTGGCTTTATAACCAAGCACTGACAATATTTTCAACATTCAATCTGTAGAAATATCTGAAACATTTCAATTCAAAAATGCTGTCATACGAGCTCTGGAACTGCCAGTCCATTTTGTCAGTTGTGCATGAGTAATTTTTTTATTTGAAAGCTGTCGCAACACCAGTTGTATTTGTATTTATCTGATTTATAGACTACACTGTAACAATTCTCATAGTAAAAGATTTGTGTTAAAAAAATATGTGAGCTTTGGTATCAATGAACACAAAAAGTATAAAATATTTTTTTCAAGAAATAAAAAACCAAACATTAAAAGACCTGGAGCAGAAAAGAAAAGTTCTTTTTTATACCGGTATATTTTATACAGTTATTGGCACTCTTCTTTTAATTTGTGGTGTTTTATATTCTGTAGGAGTACTTTATTATGGGAAAGAAGAATTTGAAAAAATAATTCTCCCCTTCTACGAAAATTATTTTGCCCCTATTGTAACATGGATTCAATCTCTTCTAAGCACTTTAAGTGAATGGGCATCTATTCCTTTCCAATGGGCGCTGTGCATTTTTATTATATTACTTATTGGGGGGAGTGCCGCACTTTACTTGTGGCTCCAATCACGATATGTCAATACTTTTAAGAATAGAATCAACAAAAAACTTTTTCAACAGTTAAACCCCGGCATAAAATACAGTCCGGAAGAACATATTTCCAAAAAAGATTTTGAAAATAGTGGATTATTCACACCCAACTGCAGTTACACAGGAAATGATCACTGTTCAGGAATCATAGTAGACCATCCCTTGGAGTTTTCCGAAATGCAAGCTTATATAATGAGATCTGCAGGACAATATTCTGCATCTAAGTCTGTGCTTTTTCATGGCTTGTTTTTGAAGCTGTCCCTGCCATCCTCCATGGAAGGTATTTATATTGTCCCGAAGAAAACAGATGTGGGAGTTTTATCCTTAAAGGGCAGAAAAATCAACTCGTTTAAGGGTAAAAAGAAATGGAATTCACAAACGGATTTTGATCAACAATTTAATATATATTGTGATAATATTTCTCAAGCTCAGTTATTTTTAACAGAAGATAGAAAAAATAATATTTTAAATATATACACCCGGTTTAATAAAAATATTTATCTTTCCATTAAAAATTCCTATCTTTACTTGGCTATAGAGTGTGGTGCTTTTTTTGAACCGCCTGTAAAAAAAGCCATACGAATAGAGGAAATCGAAAAGAGTGCTGAGTTTTTTATATCTTTTATAAATGCAGTTTCCTCTGTTCTTATTCCTTCATTTTGCAAAGAATAAGCCAGAAAGAACCACTCTTGCTCCTCATGACTAACCTAACCTCGTTCAATTGGAGGCCGCGACACTGTGACAAGTATAAAAGCAACACTTAAGGTTAGATAAACTTTAGTAGTGTTTTAATGTTGCAGAGCTTAAAAGCAAAAGATGATACCTGGTGTTAAGCAGCGTATCTGTTGAAAGATCCGCTTATCAAAATTGTGAAGTATAATGATTTAGACTATCAGATGGTGTACACCTATATATACTGTAGTAAAAATGCAGGAATCTAAGGTTTTACCATAGTATATGTGCTCTTTCAGATGTTAAGAATAGGTTTAATTTGGAACGACTTTATGGGTTAATAAGCTGAAAATTGTCTGTTTTTTTTCATTTTGGACCGCGAAAACCAACAAAAAGTCTGGTTTTGAGGTTATAGTTTATGTTGACTCTTTTTTAAAAAGGTAGGTATAAGGAAAGGTACTATCGAGGATAAACATAAAACCAAGGAGTTAGTTTATGAAAAAGTTTATTTGTTCACTCGCCTTGATTTTCACAACTCCATTTGCTTTCGCAATGGACATGGAATTTGGCGGTCAGCATCGTGCTAGAGGGGTTTATTACCAGCAGGATATGGAGAATATCTTCATTCAGCGGTTTAAGTTCTCAGGCGCTTTCCGTCCCAATGAAATGTTTGAAAGCCATTTTTGGCTGATGACTAATTATAATTGGGGTGACACTAATTACAGTGATAACGACGTGCGTTTTTACGGGTATGGTGATTGGAAAGTGTCGGATGAGTTTACAATAAGGTTGGGTCGTGCGCCTTACCAAATTGCTGATGGTTCATCTGTTGGTATGAATGATTATGAGCATTTCCCTTATGTCTTTGACGGGGCTTTTATTAGCTATAATACAGAAAGCTTGGCTGTAGATGCGTGGGCTGCTTATTTACCTAAGGCTTGGGTAGTTTCCAATGAAGTAGCAACCTACGAAGGAGCAGTTGGTGTTTCTTTGGATGTACGTTCTCTTCCTGAAGAGTTTAAAATGGCTAACCTTCATGGTGTGTATGCTATGGGCCCGGGGGAAGATCAACAACATATACGCCTAGGTCTTGGTATTGGTGGAGACATATCCGGTCTTGACTATAAACTGACTGGTGCTCTTCATGGGGATGATTTTGATTCAATGACAGAATACGCGGTTGACGCTCAAGTGGGTTACACTCTTGATTTTGATGCTCGTATTTACGTTGGTGGTCACTACGAATCAGAAGCGTACAATCCTTTTTACTATGACCGTCATTCCCGCGCGGGTACATTAGATGTGGCTCAGTGGGGTAACGGAACTGCATACGGTGAAGCCGGTATTGCTTACATGCCCAGCGAAGATTTTGAAATAGGTGTGGTTGGTTTATACTTCGATAAAGTTGGAGCTTGGGGACAATGGAGTAATGGGGGTGTGAATCCTGACGGCAATGCAGCTCTTTCAGATGAAGAAGTAATAGAAGCTGATTTGTATGTAAAGAAAAGTTATGCTGGTGGTTTTGCCATTAACATTCAAGGTGGTTTTTTCGATATTACTAACGAAGATGCACCTTACTGGCAGCTACAGCTTAATACAACATTTGATTTTTAATGATTTGTTTATGATTGAAACAAAAAAAGGTCGGTCTTAACAGATCGGCCTTTTTTATTTTAGGTGTGAAATATGTTTCGGGTGTTCTTTATAATCTTACTTTTTTCTCTTTCCCATTCCGGGTTTGCTATGAAAAGACCGACTTTTCCATTGAAGGATAAGTTAAAAGCTCCACTGGTTTCTTTACTGGATGACGCTGTTTATTTGCATCAGGCTTTTTATTCCAAAAAAGAAGATCAAATTCACTTGGCTTTATCCAGGATGATTAATCAGATAGAAGCCCTGGAGCAATCTCCTGAATTACTACCCTATCATCAGCGTTCTTATACATATAGGGTATTACGGGGACTTAAGATTCAATTGGAAGCTATGACACGAATGACTAACGGAAAAATGAAAACCAATATAAATTCAATTAACCGTACGCTTACCTACATGGCCCATGTGTATGGTTTGAAAAAACATGTTGTGTTCTTTTGTCCGAGAGATAGAAGTGTGTGGATGCAGGGAAAAAATATGAAAAAAATGAGACCTTTACATTTGGAGTATCAATCATGTGGAGCTGTGGTTGGTAGGTAACAGTGGTTCAGTGGCTTTTATCTCTTCCTAAAAATATATTTGTTGTCTTGGTTTTGGGAGCGGCTATTATTTTCATAGTGGCACAAGATCCTCCTCATACTATTTGTCGTACGCAAATAGAGAATTTTAAATCCAAACAGAAGGGGATTATTTATAGAGATCCCAGTCTTAAAAGGGAAATAAAAAAACTGCCATTATTGGAGACTTTGGTTAATAGTTGTAAAAAATATAATTCTCCAGGGAGTTGTTATGGGTTATTTTCAAAAATAAAAACTTTTATAAATGATTTTAAATTGGTTTCAATAGATTGTCGTCAGGCTTTTGCCAGCTTAAGTAAAGTGAAAAGCATTCTTTTTGAAGTGTATGGCTTGATGATTCGTATAGCCTGGGGGCAGGCTCCTCCCACTGAATATCAGGATAAGTTGGCTTGGTTTACTGATGTGGACATGTCGTTATTTTGCCTGATTAAAGAACAGATTCTTTTTTTCTATGGAAAAGAGAGTTTACTTAATCTGGAAAGAAAAGTGTTGAAAAAACTGCCAGGGGTTAAAGGAATGAGTGAAAATCGTATTCGGGAATTAGCCCTTGTGTCTGAAAATTGTGCTCATTATCCTTCTTTATAATTTTTATTTTTTCGAAATCTGAATTATATTTCGGATATCGTACTTTACATTTCTGAAAGCTGTTTTTTCTTTGTTTTCTTATTATGTCTTATTTGCATCTCCCTTTCTTCCATAGCAATGGAATAAAGGAGGTATAGTGTGAAGAACAGTAAAAACCTTGTAAGGCAGTTGCAGGAGTTTGGTCTTAACCCTCATTATTGGATACTTAGGAAGCTAAAAAAAGAGAAACATAGATGGATAGTTATACATAAGAGTGAGGATTTGTGTTTATTGGGCACAACAGAGGGAAATAAAAGTTGGAAAAACCTGGAGTGGTTAATTTAGTCTATTTCGAAAGGAGTGGCGGATATTTGTTCCGGGTAGCCAAAATCATCATAAGCTCCGGCTGAAGAAGGTATTAAAGAAAGTCGGCGGGCTTTTTTTACAGCATTCCTAAGGGTTCTTTGTTCAGAATGTTTAAGACCTGTAATACGAGCTGGACTGATTTTTCCCCCTTCTGAAATATATTGATAAAGAGTGACGGGAGACTTGTAGTCTATCTTAATTTGTTTTTTGCCTTTTACTTTAGATGGTTTTTGTTCCACTTGTTTTTCCCTTTTTTAATGACTGTGTAATGGCCGTTATTTTGCGCTTTTTATCAATTGTATACTGTTAAAACAATAAAAAATAAAGCCTTGATTTGAAGACCCTAATAATGGGGTTTTATCAATTGTGTCTTTTTAAAACAATAAAAATAGAGGAAATACCTGTATTTTCCTGAAACCTGTTCTTAACAGTTGAAAATAAGTGGATTTGTTGACGAATAAGTAGCTGTTGAGTATATCAATATTATCTTTATTTCATGAGTAGGAGATTTATTATGCCTCGCTGTGAATTAACCGGTAAAAAACCGGTTGTGAAAAATCTGGTTAGCCATTCTAATATTAAGACCAAGTCAAGGGCCTTTCCCAATGTGCAGTTTAGGTCTTTTTATAGTTCTTGTTTAAAGAGATCTTTTCGTTTGAAAGTGGCCGCCAGCACAGTTCGGTCTATAGACAAGAGTGGTGGAATTGATAATTTTCTTATGAAGTGTTCAAAAAATAATCTTTCTCCTTTTGCTTTGAAATTGAGGAAAAATATGGAGAAGAAGCTGTGTAAAGAGGCGGGATCATGAAACTCAAATTAAAGAAAGGTGATGAAGCATTGGTAATTTCCGGTGCTGAAAAAGGTAAAAAATCAAAAGTTCTTGAAGTCGATGCAGGTAAATTAAAAGTGCGTCTTCAGGGAGTCAGGGTGCAGACTCACTTTGATAAGAAAGAAGGAATACAAAAAAAGGAAGGGTGGATAGATTATTCTAATGTTCGTCTCATCTCTTCCGCCCCCAAATCCAAATAGGGTATTTTATTTTCATGGTAAAGAGCATGTATTTTAAGGTGATCGTATTTTTTTTCTTCAGTTTTCTTCCCCTCTCCCTGATGGGGGAGGAGAGCACTGTTTCTGAAGAGGAAAAGCTCAAACTGGAAAAAGAGGAATTGCAAGTTCAGGAGACTTTTCCACAATATAGAATGGATTTTTATCATAAGTCTGTGCAGGAAGAAGTGTATAATGAGTTTTTACAGGAACTGAAAGAAAAGGAAAAATCAGATTAAATAAAGGGTTTCAGCACAGCCAGATAAATAGCGCTGAATCCACTCGCAAAAACCAGCAACCAAATCCATTTTTTATTGATTTTTTTTGATCCTACAATAGGGATTAATACAGTTAATATAATCCAAACTCCTATTTTTAGGATTACCCACATGGGGAAAGAGTGCATTTTTAGGCGTGCAATCAGGCCAAAACCACTGACAAATAAAAGTAAGCCCGCCAGTCCATGTAAAATCATTACATTCTTCTTTAGCTTTTTATTATTTCCGGAATAGACAAGAAAAGCTCCTATGGATAGAAAAAGGGAAATAATAGCAAAAAGATGGATCAGTCTATATGTTTCATAGCTCATGTCTATTAGATATTAGAGAATATGGCATTTGTCAGTGTTTTTTATGCATTTCTTTTTTGTGAGGTGTGGATTCTTATAGAGCAACTATTATTACGAACAGCCTAAAAATCGCCACAGTTTAAAATTGTTTTGAATATTTATGCAATTTTGGTATTTATGTAGGAATGTTTTTTACCTTTTCTCATAAGGAGTGAATAAATGTTTGATCTACAGCTTCTTTTTCCTGTTTTAGGTGCTCTGGGCCTTGTGTTGGCTGTCAGTATTTATAGAACGATTCTTTCCCATTCAGCCGGGACAGATCAAATGAAGAGCATTGCTCATGAGATTGAGTTGGGGGCCATGGCTTTTTTAAAGTCAGAATATTCAAAATTGCTTGTTTTTGTTTTAGTGGTTGCAGGTCTTTTGTTTTTCTCTTTTGGGTGGCAAACCGGTACCTCTTTCATTCTGGGAGCTTTGTGCTCCGGGTTGGCGGGTTTTATTGGTATGAAAGCAGCCACAAAGAGTAATGTCAGGACGGCTATGGCAGCTAAAGAAAAGGGATTGGCCGGAGCTTTATATGTTGCTTTTAACGGTGGCGCTGTTATGGGGCTTTCGGTAGCCAGTTTAGGTTTATTGGGTCTGGGTGTGGTGTACTATTTTTTTTCTGAGGGGGGTCTGAAATTTACTTCTATTGTTTCCGGTTTTTCCATGGGTGCTTCTTCTATTGCTTTATTTGCCCGTATTGGGGGAGGGATATTCACTAAAGCCGCGGATGTGGGAGCGGATTTGGTAGGTAAAGTGGAAGCGGGTATTCCGGAGGATGATCCGCGAAATCCGGGTGTGATTGCAGATAATGTGGGAGACAATGTAGGTGATGTAGCGGGAATGGGAGCGGATATTTTTGAGTCTTATGTAGGTGCTATGGTGGCTTCTATTACTATTGCTCTTACTATGAACGCAGAGGTAATCACTCAATATTTTGGAACTCATTTTTCCCGTAGCTTGTTGACATCTTTTCCTCTTGTATTGTGTATGGTGGGGCTTTTGTCTTCTGTTGTGGGTGTGTTTAGCATAAGGATTTTGAAAAATAAATCACCTGACTTGGCTTTGCTTCTTTCTCAGCTTATTGCCGGTTTTTTGTTCCTGGCTTTTGTAGGAGGAGTCTTATTATCAATAGATAAAGGTTATCGCTTGTTCATAGCGGTTTGTGCAGGGCAGATTGCGGGACTTCTTATTGGAAAAATTACTGAGTACTATACTTCTGCTCAGCCTGTACGTCAGGTGGCTAAAGCCTCCAAGACCGGTCCTGCTACAAATGTTATTTCCGGTTTTGCTGTGGGATTGGAGTCCACTTGCGCTCCTTTAATTGTGATCGCCCTGGCTATTCAGCTTTCTTATACTTTTGCCGGTTTGTACGGTATTGCCGTTGCGGCTGTGGGTATGTTGGCTACGGTGGGTATTACAATGACTATTGACGCTTATGGGCCTGTAGCTGACAATGCCGGAGGTATTGCTGAGATGTCTGGTTTAGGACCTGATGTGAGAAAAATTACAGATGATCTGGATTCTTTAGGTAATACCACTGCCGCTATTGGAAAGGGTTTCGCAATCGGTTCAGCTGCCTTGACGGCTCTGGCTCTGTTTGTGGCATTTAAAGAAGCGGTGAGTGCGTCTTCAGAAACTGAGATAACCATGAGTTTGAGTCAACCTTCTGTAGTGATGGGTTTGTTCCTGGGTGCGGCGATGGTGGTGATTGCTGCCAGTTTGACACTTAAATCAGTCGGAAGAACAGCTTCCAAAATGGTGGATGAAATTCGCCGGCAGTTTAAGGAAATCACCGGCTTATTGGAAGGAAATGCCAAGCCGGATACAGGTCGTTGTGTGAGTATTGCCACTAATGCCTCTCTTAAGGAAATGATTTTACCTGGAATTATTGCTGTCCTTTTTCCGGTTGTTGTTGGTTTTACCATGGGGCCGGAAACGCTCAGTGGGGCTTTAGCGGGAGCTTTGTTAACAGGTGTAACTTTGGCTTTACTTATGGCGAATGCCGGTGGAGCCTGGGATAATGCGAAGAAGTTTATTGAAAAAGGCACCTTGGAAGGGGCTTCCAAGGGGGATGATACTCACGCCGCTTCTGTTATTGGGGACACTGTTGGAGATCCTTTTAAGGATACAACAGGGCCAGCTATGAATATTTTAATTAAATTGCTTTCTATAGTGGCTTTGATTATAGCTCCTCTTCTTTAAACCCAATGGGTTTGATTTTTCCAGACTCTAAAAAGGTTTCCCTTTTTGGATGAAACTGAAAGATAAGAGAAGTTTTTAAATCCGACCAGTAGAAAATCAAAGAGGGAAAATCCTTGTTTCAATCTTCCGCCCGATTTCGTTCCTTATCACTTATTTTTTCCATTGTTCTGATGGAGTTTACCGCTTTCGGTATGATTATTCCCCTTAGCCCTTATTTAGCCAGAGATTTCGGTGCGGATGATCTGGAAGTGGGTCTCTTAATGAGTGTTTATTCTTTAGCACAATTGGTGTTTGCTCCACTTTGGGGATACTTGAGTGATCGCCTGGGTCGAAGACCTATTATATTGGCTTGTTTGGTTGGGTCTTCCTTTTTTTACTTGTGGTTTTCTTTTGCTACCACTTTGCAGACTTTGTTTCTCACCCGTATTTTAGCGGGTGTATTTGGAGCCGTGATGTCTGTCTCTATGGCTTGTATTGCTGATGTGACAGGGGAAAAAGAACGATCCAAGAATATGGGATTGGTGGGGGCGGCTATCGGATTGGGTTTCGTTATCGGTCCTTTTTTGGGAGGTATTTTTGGATTTTTAGGTCGACATTGGGGGGATATACCTCCTTTTGGCTCCAGCTTTGCCGCCTTTGGTGCTTTTCTTGTTTGCGTAATAAATCTCATTATTACTTTTTGTTTTTTAAAGGAAAGTTTTGTTAAGTCAGATTCTTCTTCTTTATCTGTTAAAAATATTTTATTGAATATAAAAAATATTCATCAATCCCGTGTTCGGCAATTATTATCCGCTTTTCGATATCCTGTTTTGAATCGAACTTTGTTTATGTATTTTGTTTTAACTTTGGCTTTGGCCGGGATTGAAGCCTCTTTATTTTTATATGTGAGAGATAGACTTAGTTGGTCTCATTTTCCCGCCAGCCTTGGTTTTACTTATATTGGTTTGATGATGGTATTTACTCAGGGTTTTCTGGTGAGGAAATTGATACCGGCTTTTGGAGAATATAAGACAGTGATGTGGGGGCTTGTTGTAGCGGGCATTGGTTTTGCCGGAGTGGGAATGACAAACTGGCTTTGGTTTTTGGCTATTAGTGTGACTTTATTATGTGTTGGTTATGGTTTGGCGAGCACTTGTCTTTCGGGGGCTGTCAGCCTTTTAACAAGTAGGGATCAGCAGGGTGGTATTTTTGGAGTTCATCAAAGTTTGTTTTCGATGGGGCGGATTATAGGGCCGGCTTTGGGCGGTTGGTTTTACAGAGACATAAGCCCTTCTTCTCCTTTTTTTATATCGGGTTTATTGGCTCTTTTTGCTTTACTTGTTGGGTTTAGTTTAAAAAGCTGTTTTCCACAAAAAGGGAGGACAGTTCCTTAAACTTAAATGGAAGTGAATAAAAGTTTTTGGTAAAATAGAATATGTCAAAATTGGATCATGAAGAAAGTAAAGAAGATTTTTCTATTGATTTATTTCAACTGGAAAATTTAATCAATAATAATGTCTCTTTTTTATTTTTTAATCTAAGTTCCCATTTCTCATTGAAAGATAATGGGGGTTTTACATCTTCCGTTCTTCAGTTATCACAGGCCAGCACGGAACAAGAGATTGAAAAACATCTAAGACAAACAGATAAATCAAAACCGGTTGTTTTGATCTGTGAAGAGGGGGATCAAAGCTGTGATCTTGCTCTGCGTTTGCAAAAAAAAGGATTTATCAATACTTTTTTTGTTAAAGGCGGTATAGTGTCTTTAGTTGAAAGAAAGTAGCAGTTGACTGATGAATTTATCTCTTCCAGATGCATTTAAATCCTATAAACCAAATGTGATCTTTAATATTGATTCAGACCATTTTCTTATTAAAACAGCAGAGACACAGGAGGAGTTATTAGGTGCTTTTCAACTACGTAATGAAGTGTTTTATGAAGAATGGACAGGAAAGTCTTCTGAATCCGGATTGGATATTGATCAATATGATCTGCAAGCGGATCATTTAATTGTCATTCAAAAAGAAGACAATAAAGTGGTGGGGACCTATCGTTTGCGGGCTACTGAGTTTAATGATCGCTTCTATGCAGAAGTATTTTTTAATATAGATAATTTTTTAAATAAAAAGTCCGGGAATAAAGTGGAAATGGGGAGAGCCTGTACTCATAAAAGTTTAAGAGGCAGTCAGGCTATTCATTGTATTTGGTTGGGTCTGGCCAGGTATTTCAGAAAGACCTTTTCAAGATATATGTTTGGTTGTGTGAGTATTATTGATACTTCCCCTGAATATGTTGCCAGTGTGTATAAGACTTTTTTAGCGGAAGAGTTGGTGGATACGGACGCTGTTGTATCACCTTTGGAAAAATATCGGATTAATTCTTTTGATGATTTACTTTTACAGTCAAAAGCGAATAAATCCGACCTGCTTAAACTTCCCCGGTTATTTTTATGGTATTTAAACTTGGGAATAAAAATACATGGTCCACCGGTTTTTGATCCTAACTTTAAATCTTATGACTTTTTTATTACTTTGGATTTTAAAAATGTAAAGAATCCAAAGTTGGTCAATCGTTATGAAGATGCTGTTTACCTGCGGGATAAACTGCTGTGAACGATTATTGTGTGTTTCTTTTTTGTTAAAAAAAAGGCCACTGATTATAAATCAGTGGCCTTTCTGTATGAGAGGTTTTTATTACTGTTTATTGTTTTTTAGCAAACGTGAAAAAAGCCCGTTTTTGTTTTCCTCTGTTATGGATATTGTCCGTCCTTTGTTTTCCGTTTTCTTTGGAATGAGCAGCTCCAGGACACCGTTTTTAAAATGGGCTTCAATTTCTGTTTCTTTCACTGCTGTTGGCAATGTAAAAGATCTTTGAAATTTTCCATAAAATTTTTCATAAAATTGTTGCTTGCCTTCTGTTTTTCCTCCTTTGTACTCATTTCTCTTTTCGCCTGAAATCTGTAGAGTGTTGTCATGAAATTCAATGTGAACATCCTCTTTACTTACACCTGGTATGTCCAGACTGAAAAAGTAGTAATCTTTGGTTTCATGCAAATCACAGGCTGGAGAAAAACTTTTCTCACCTTTTGTAGTTAGAGGCATATTATCCCAGAAATAATCCAAGGGATGTGTAAAATCATCAAACCAGGTTGAAGGTTTGTTTTTATAGATTCTTAAGTTCATTTTTTCCCTCCTTTCATATGTTTAACTTTAAGGTGAGATCATAATCGTTTTTGTCAAGTTCAATAAAAAACATATTTTTTTGTTATGCTAAAAAACAGGAAAAAATGGTTTATTTTTCTTCTGGTTGTATGCAGGCGGATGGCAGTTTATAGAACTTTTTGTTTGGAAAATACGGGCTTAAATCGTGTGTATCTCTATAGGCCAGTATAGCTATCGGTTTTTCCTGTTGAAAGGGAGAAGATATATTTAACAAATTATTTACAATGGAGGCCAGTTTTTCCGCTCTAAAAACTTGCAGCATGTAATAAGAAGAAACGCATATCTTGAAAAGTCCACGATAGTAAGAGTCGCAGTAGGCGGACTCTCCTTCATTGATATTGAGCATTTGATAATCTGCATTGGAGATAGAGGGGAAAATAACAGGAAGTTGATCCATAAAAAATAAAGTATGTACTCCTCCGGTTATAGCTAAGGTATATTTTTGATCTTCATCAAGATATTTATATTGTATAGGTAATCCGTGTGGAAACTGTTCTCTGACTAAGTAGTATAAATGTTCCGGTTTGCGGTTTTCCAAATCGGGCAGTTGATCTGGTTGTGAGATAGTATTGGTTGTCCAAGGGGCTAATTTATTAAGATATCTGGTGTCATGAATTTGTGTTGTGAATTCATGAAATACCAGAGAATTTGGATTTTTTTGTATTAGTCTGGCTAATGTGAATTGAAGGTAAGCCGCTTTTTCTAATACAGCGGAAACTGTGCTTTCGGTGGATTGTTTTTTATTATCAGCACTATCTGGTGTTAGATCCAGCTGTGTTTCAAAAAACTGTACAAAGTTGTTAAATCCTTCCTTAACTGTGTCGATAGTTTCTTCAGCAGTTTTGAAGAACTCTGATAATGAATCCCAGTTTTCCAGTGGGAAATGGATGACATCTGTGTTTTCCGGTATAATGCATGAATCGTCAGGTGCTGTAGATACAGCTGTTTTTCCCGGTTCGGGGAGGGATGTTGTTATTGGTGCACCCTCTGTTCTTCTGTCAGCAGGTGTAACTTGTTGGTCTGTGTTTTGGGCGGATAATTTTTGAGCATAAGTAAAGGTGGTAAGAAAAATAAAAGTAGAAATGACACACTTAAAAAACATGTCACATGGATGGAAAGGCCCCCTCACTAACTACCCCTTTTTATTTTAATTTTTACATAATATGTGAATTTTATGCAAATATATTTTTCAAAAAGTGTTTTGAATAGAGTTGTGAATAATTTACACTAACTTATTTAGTTGCTTTATAATGTAAGACAGCTTCCAAAAAATGTGTGAGCAATGAGGTTTACGGAAATGATGAAAAGACCCTATTATTTGCTACTAATATTCTGTTTCTTTTCCATATCTTTTTTTATGGTTTCCTGTGGTTTTCCTGAAAGAGAAGAGGAGCCGGCATTGGAAAAGCCTTTTTTTTGGAAGGTGGAAAAAGAAGGAAAGGTGTCTTATCTATTAGGGACTATTCATATAGGTATTTCCCTGTATGAATTATCCTGTTCGGATGTAATATTGAAAGAACTGAGGAACAGCGACTTGGTATTTGTAGAAGTGGTAACGGATGGACCTGCATCAGAAGAAGTGGAGCCTTTTGATTCTCTCTCTCCTAATGGTGAGGATTTTAAAAAACTGAATTTCTATAGCCAGAAATTTTTGAGACGGAAAGGTGTGTCTAGTGAGTTTAATTGTACAGCTTTAAATGTTTTGGTGGAAACACTTTGCATAAAAGAAGCAATGGGTGCTTCATCTTTATATGTTGAAATGGATGGAGAAGTGGAGTCTATAGCAAGAGCTTATGATATACCTTTAAAACCTCTAGACAGTTCGGAATCGTTGGATCCGGTGCAGGCTGTTTTTACATGTGAACATGTGGACAAGAAGATTGAATATTACCCAATATGTCTTGCAGATACTAAAGATTTTTTTCAATCTTATAAAGATGGCAGCCTCATCATCCATGAAGAGGATAGGGGTAGTGATTATAATCGGATTGTGTTGAAACAGAGAAATGAGCTATGGCTGTCCAAATTTGTGTCAGCTCATAATAATTATGATCGTATTTTTGTCGCCGCCGGTGCAGCTCATTTTATTGGTGCTTTTAGTTTTATTGATATGCTGGAATCAGAGGGCTTCTCGGTGGAGCGTGTATCCTGTCAGAAAGGTTCTTTATGAGATTTGGTATAAAAAACCTTTTACTGTGTTTCTCTTTTTTGGGTTTTAAAAATCAGAACAAAATAAATCAAAATACATATAAGCATTGCTACACTTAACCATTGACCTCGGGTGAGATCCAAAGCTCGAAAACCCAGATGGGCATCCGGCATTCTGAACTGTTCGCCTAATATGCGCATGAAACCATAGCATAAAGCCCAAATACCACCGATCATTCCCGGCTTTAGAGACTTTTTTTTCCATAAAAATAAAACTAATAAAAAAGGCAATAGACCTTCCAAAAGAGATTGATAAATCTGAGAGGGATGACGGTAGGAGAGGATTTCTTTTAAAGAGGCTATCACTTCTTTGTTTCCTTTTTCACAGGCTTCTATTAAAGAATGGATAGTGGAATAAATTTGTGTTTTGTAATTTCCGTCAGATCCAAATTGATAGACCCAGTTTTGCCAGATATCTGAGTTCAGTCCTGTTTTTATTTTTGTTACAACTGTGGACAGATCTTTTAAAGATTCTGTTTTCTTTTGAGATACCCATAAAAACATTTCTTGGGGGAATTGAACAGCTAACAGGGTCTTTCCTTCAATAACTCTTCCAAATAATTCTCCATTGATAAAGTTGGCTATTCTTCCAAAAAAAATACCTAAACTGCCAAAGACTGTTAGATCCAGACAGTGGTATGTGGAAAACCCGCGTTTTTTTGCAAATAAGATAGTGGCTATAATCAAACCTATAATACCTCCGTGGCTGGCTAATCCTCCATGGTGAATTTTAAGAAGTTCCCAATAGGGAAACTCGGAATCAAACTCTATAAAAATGCTTTGCGCATAAAAAATAGCATATCCTAACCGGCCTCCTATAATGACTCCGAAAGCCAGCCAAATGATGAAGTCAGCTGCATCATTTTTTGATAAAGGTGAGAGATTTTTTCGAGTCAGCCACTTTATTAAAAGATAAGTTG
Organism: Bdellovibrionales bacterium; assembly: GCA_028283955.1. GTDB lineage: Bacteria > Bdellovibrionota > Bdellovibrionia > Bdellovibrionales > UBA1609 > JANQSP01. The sequence goes on along the minus strand of JANQSP010000076.1, from coordinate 30,900 downwards.
TAATGAACCCCATGATATACGCCATGGAATACCAACGGATACCGAAATTATCTGTAAATTGAATAATAAAAGGGTCCAGATTATGGAAGTAAGTCCATGTTGCCATACTTTTGTAGAGTATACATTAAAGATGGAATCTATTTAATAGCTGTTCATAGTATTTGACACAGAGCGGGGGCAGGCTTTTTATATCATCAATTTAACAAAAGGGAAATTTTATGAAATTGTTATTATTAATGGTTTTGTTATTTAACTTTTTTGGTTATGAAAAAAGGCTATAAGCGATTGATTAACTTTTTTATAGATTCTCCGTTTATTAAAATATCCTTAACCAAAGCATGACCTTTTTTTGTGACAGACAATACCACTTCCTGTTTCTTTGCCGAGGTGAACAATTTTTCAATTTCTTTAGCCCTATCTTCCGGTATATAGTAGCGGTTGATATTTTTTGATTGAAATTCATTGGTAAAAGGATAACATTTCCCTTTTATAAAAAGAGAGCAGTTTTCCGGTGGACTATAGGTGATACTTTTTTCCGGCTTAAAACAGATATAGGCTGGTTTGGAACTTCTTTCTGTTTTTGATTTACTCTTTTTAGGACATTTTATACCGTATTTCACTTTATATCTTAAATAATAACCGGATAAGAGGTCTCTGGGATCATAACCCTGTATAGGTAGAGTGAGAGTTTGGCTTGTCCTGAGCTGATACTCATTTATTCCCACTATTCCCATTAAGCATACGATAGGGAAACTGAGGGCCATTATAAATAACTTATGAAAGAGAGGCATTTTTACTCCAGTTTTGTTAACCATTGCGATATTTGTTTTTCATTTTTTCTCACTAATTGAACTATGATAAAAATTAAACCAGCCAAGGCAATCAGAATAAGCCCGGTCATCATTAAGCTGACATAGATATCTATATAAAAGATCAAAAGCCGGATGACTATAGCAAAAATGAACAAGCCAAATAGCTTCTTCCTTTTAAAAGTGGCAAAGAAAAAAGCCGGCAAAGATAAAGTAAGAATACTGATAAGTGTGGAAAGCAGGCTGTTTAACTCAGTTGAAAAGGCCATAATATAAAACAGAAAAAACAAAAAACAGGTGCCGTTTAGCAGATTTTTTTGAATTTTTTTATACGGGCTGAATTTAATAGCTGTAAAAACAAAGCCTCCCAAAAGGCTTAAAAGAATAAAATCAAAAGCGCCAACTGCCTTATTGGAATCAGATTCAAGGCTTAATACATTAAAGAAAATAAAACTGATAAATCCGGTAAATACAGTCCATTCCGCCAGAGCTTTTCTTTTGGGGAGAAATAAATTAAGAGGGAGAGTTTTTTCTATTTTCTTATTATGTAAAATCGTAGCTAAACCAAGAAAGAAAATAGGAAACAGTAAAATGATTTTTAAAGAAACTTCGGTGTCACTTATAACATCCATTGTCCAGGATGAGAAAGCTATATAAAAACCGCTAAACCAGATATGCAGAATGAGTCTTTTATCAGCCAGCAGAGTTAAGAGAAATGTTATAAAAGACCAGAGAAGCAAAGTTTCGTAGAACTCTCCTTTGATATTGTAAATTTGTGAAATAAGGCCAATACCTGCAAGACAAAATATTACAAAGAAAATGAGAAGAGATTCAGATAAAAAGCGGGATTTGTTTTTTAATTTGATTATTGATAAATAATAACCTAGGGAAATGAGGAGCGTAAAGTAACCGGCCAACTTGGCATAAATCGGGATAGCTCTCCAATTAGCGGCTATTAAGGCGATCATGCCCAGGCCGGCAGAGCAAGCCGCTACTATGAGAAAACCGGACAGACTCCAAATATTACCCGATCTTTCGGTTTTTTCATAATGGAGAATAGCCTCTGCCTGACTGTGGTTTATCAAACCGGCGGAAAGCCACCTTTTTGTTTTACTCTTTAGAGACATATTGCCGTGATCTCCATTTATAAGGATCACAAAGTGTTACAGGAAGGGCAAGGGAATATTCCATTTTATCAGTTGATTGATGAGGGTGATAAGGGGGAAGCCGATCACGGCACTTTGATCCCTGGTTTCTATTTTTTCAAACAGGGCAACTCCGTATCGTTCCAAGGCATAAGAGCCGGCACAGTGTAAGGGTTTGGCTATTTCCACATACTTTTTGACTTGCTCTTCTGTCAGTTTTCTCATGTGCATTTTATTGATTTCCAAGTAGCTGAAGGTTTTTTTTTGGTAACACATGTGAAGGGCAGTGAAAAGTGTGTGACGTTTTCCTTGGAGTTTCATTAAAGATTGAATGGCTTGTTCAACAGTGGCGGCCTTATTAAAAATCTCGGAACCTAAAACAGCCATTTGGTCTCCTCCCAAAACAAGGGCATCGGGATGTGATTCCGCCACCTTTTCCGCTTTAGCCTGAGCGAGCTTTTGGCATATTTCTGCCAAAGGAATATCTTTATTTGTTTTATAGGAATCTTCGTCAATTCCGGAAATTTCAACCTTGAAAGTAAAACCCAGATCTTCCAGTTGCTGTCTCCTGGAAGGCGAGCCGCTGGCTAAAATAATATGAGGAGTGTTACTTGTGGGTTGTTTTTCTGTCATTTTGTTTTTTATACAGGTAAAGGGTTATTCAGCCCCACATTTCATTTTATTTTTTTGATTGGGGCAAGTTCTTTTTTTATTTTAATGTTTCATTTGATAGGCACATTCTCTCAAGTCAAAAGCAGCTCAAAAGCTCAGACATGCGTTTTGCCACAGAGCGGACTAGCCGCTCATGTGTCAAAGCCGAACTCGTTTTGACCTGCTTTGCCTTGAAAGAATGTATTCTAACTCCTGCCGTCATTCTTGCACAGGTAGAATGAGGCAGGAAGTAATGATTTATCTTGACCGGCTCTTCCATGCCTTTTAACTATGAGGATATGTTGGATATAAAATATATTCGTCGTTATCCTGAAGTGATTAAGAAAGCTATTCAGGTAAAAAATATTGATTTGGATCTTGATGAGCTACTTCAAATCGATAAGGATCTTGTAGAAAAAAATCAGGTATTACAGGAACTGCAAAGACAGAAGAATGAAAATGCACAGAAGTTTAAAAGCGTAAGATCTGATACAGATAAGGAAAAGATAGTTCAATCGGGTAGAGATATCGCCCGTCAGATCAATGAGCTGCAATCTGAAGTGAGTAAGGCACAGGCTCGTTTTCACTCTCTGATGTTACAGGTACCTAATATTCCTTCTGAAGATTCTCCAGTTGGAAAAGATAGTGATTCAAACAAAGTGGTCAAGACTGTGGGGAAAAGGCCAAAAGGTAATCATTTGAAAAGTCATCTGGATTTATTAATTCAAAATAATTGGGTGGATTTTCAAAGGATAGCTCAAGTGTCCGGTTCACGCAGCTATTGTTTAAAGAATGAGGCTGTTTTGTTGGAACAGGCTCTTATTCAGTGGAGTATTCAGTATATTATAAGTAAAAAGTTTGAGATTTTCAGTCTTCCGAATTTTGGGGATCATTTGTCTTTTGTTGGCAGTGGACATTTTCCGGAAGGTAAGGAACAGGTTTATTTCATTGAGAAAGATAAAATTTATCTTACCGGTACATCTGAAGTAATATTGAATAACCTGTATAGAGGTGAGATTTTATCAGTGGAAAACCTGCCTTTATTAATGGCCGGGTTAAGCCCTTGTTTTAGAAGGGAAGCCGGTAGTGCCGGAAGGGATGTAAAGGGACTTCTTCGTGTGCATCAGTTTGTGAAGCTGGAGCAGTATGTAATTTGTGAAAATACCAAGGAACAGGCAGACCATTGGCATGCTTTTTTATTACAAAATGCAGAGGAAATTTTGCAGGCTTTGGAATTACCCTACCAGGTGGTCATGGTATCAACAGGAGATATGGGGGCTGGAAAATATAAAATGCATGATATTGAGTGTTGGTTACCTTCTTTAGGTAAATATGTTGAAACACATAGTTGCTCATCTCTTTTGGATTGGCAGGCTCGCAGAACAGACCTCAGGTATCGTGATAAGAATCGTCAAGTTCATTATTGTTATACTTTGAATAATACAGCTATTGCTTTGCCTCGTCTTTTGGCAGTATTTTTGGAAAACCATCAGAGGGAGGATGGGTCTGTTTACGTCCCTCAAGCTCTTAGGACTTATATAAATACCTCCCGTCTTCGTAGAGATTATATAAGAAAAGGCGATTAAGACAAGCGTCTTGTCATCACGACTTAATATATATCCTGATTTTTCTTTAATTATTAATTAAATTTTTCGAAATAGCCGATCCGCATATTGAGGGATCGTATGAAGAAAATTCTGTTTTTAGGTGTCTGTGTTTTCTTTTTTATGTTTAGTTGTTCAGATCTGTCTGTTGAGGATGAGCCGGGTGGAGACACACGACGTGGTGGAAGATCCGGAGATAGAGACGGGTCGGAACGAAACAATCGGGTGGAAAATGTGTGTGAGGGAAACTCCTACACTATTTACTCGCCAGGTGAGTGCCCTGAAGATGAGGGAACAGGATCTGGTTCCCCTGCGTCTCCTAAAGTTAAAAACCCTGTGGATATTTTATTTGTTATTGATACATCCAACTCCATGTATTTTTATTTGAATCACGCTTTCGAGAGAAGGTTTAAAAATTTCATTTCCATTATTAATAGAAATTTAAATTGGCGGATCTTTTTTACCAATGCCAAGTATTCAAAGAGCAATTTTTATTCTTTTTTTACCAGTGCTATGAACGGTAAAGCAATGGAGTTGGAAGGCGAAATGGATATTTTGGACAGATCTTACCTGGATAATACCGTTCGTCATTATGGGGATGTGTTTCGCTATACTATTACCAGAGATCCGGAACGTATGGGTGATCACGGCCAAGTTGACAATGAATGTTCCTATCCCCCTCATTGTCAAGCGGGTTCAGAAACTCCTTTGCGGGCTCTTAAATCCTCTTTTTCAGCTAACAAACATCTGACACGGAAAGAGGCGGATTTCGTTGCTGTTGTTATCAGCAACACGGATGAAGATCCAAACAAGGGTTTCCCTCCTTTGGAAACAAAAGCAATTATTAATGAATTTGAAAAAGTCTATGGTTCCAATAAAAGATTGATAGTGTTGAATCTCATTATATTACCAGGTGATAAAAAATGTTTACAGGAAAATAATAAGCAGCAGGTTATCTTTGAAGAATCAGGAATGGGGGAACGGATTGCCGATTTATCGAAAAAAACCGGTGGGGGTAATTTCAGTATCTGTTTAAAAGATTACTCGGTTGTTGCCAAAACTATCGTTCATCTGGCGGCTCAGTAAAGGCTTTATTGGTGAAGCTTAAATTTTAGGAAATTTGTATTTTAACTGTCATTTAATGATTTGAGTATTTAGGTATTCTTTTATGAAGAAGGTTCTTTTTTTAAGTGTTTATGTTTTCTTTTTTATGTTTAGCTGTTCAGACACTTCTCCTGAAGATACGGATGATCCAAATCGTGGAAGTACCAGGCGTGACAGAAGGTTTGGAGATAGTAGTGATCCATCGGGAGCAAGTGGTCAGGTAAAGAATGTTTGTGAAGGGGAATCATACACAATTCATTCATATGGTGAGTGCCCTGATTTCTCCCCAAAGCCGGGTCCACCTAAAAAACCGGTGGATATTCTATTTGTTATTGATACATCCAACTCCATGTATTTTTACTTGAATAGCGCATTTGAAAAACGGTTTAGCAGTTTTGTTTCCATTATTAATAAAAATTTGGATTGGCGGATGTTTTTTACCAATGCCAAATATTCAGATAGCAGCTTCAATGCTTTTTTTAGTGGAGCTATGAACGGTGAGGCAATGAAACTGGAAAGTGAAATAAGTATTCTGGACAGATACTATTTGGATAATACTGTGCCTTATTATGGGGAGGTGTTTCGATACACTATTACCAGAGATCCTGAACGTATGGATGACCATGGACAATCTGGAAACCACTGTTCTTATCCCCCTTATTGTCAGTCGGGCGCGGAAACTCCTTTACGGGCTCTTCAGTCTTCTTTTTCAGCTAATAAACATCTTACCAGAAAAAAGGCGGATTTCGTTGCTGTCATTATTACTGATACGGATGAGCAGCCATTAAAAGGTTTGGTGCCTGTTACAGGGGAAACGATTGCTAATGAGTTTAAGAAAGTCTATGGTTCCCAAAAACGACTTATGGTGTTTAATTTGATTGTGTTACCGGATGATAGGGAATGTACGAGAGAACACGAACAGGAAGAAGAGGGTAGGCAAATTTGTGATGTGGTGGGAGTGAAAAACATTGGAGGGGATAATTTTAGTATTTGTTCGTCGGATTACTCAGCTGTTGCTGATGCGATAGTAAAAGAGGTCACTCAATAATTTGGTGGTTTACCATATTTTCGTACACCTGATCCTGTAGCTTTTTTATATTATTTTGGTCCATTCCCTTTGTATCTACTGTTGGCAGGTATTCCACAATAACTGTTCTCTTCAAGGCTCCTATATTGAAAAACCAGGTTCCTTTAGGCATGCATTCTTCCGCCTTGTGAATAAAGACAGGCAGGATTTTTATTTGATAGTTAAGAGCGAATATGAAGGGCCCTTTTTTAAAGCGGGCTAATCCGGAACCGGTATGTCTACCCCCTTCCGGAGATAAAACGAAGCAATCCCCCTTTTCAATTCTTTTTTGTAAAGAGTTGTATAGACGGTACACGTCCTTGGGGTTTTCTCTATTGATGGATATGTGTCCTGCTACCTTCATTGCGAAACCTAAAAGAGGGATGGAGAACAGTATTTTTTTTGCGCCGAAGTGGATACGTTCGGGTGTGGATTGAAACAGGGCTAAGATATCCACGTAGCTACGGTGATTAAACATAATGAGGAAGGGCTTTTCCGGTATATTGTGTCTATTTTTACTTTTTACTGTTATTCCTGCGAACCAAAGAAGTCCAAAAGCCCAAAAGCGCATGGCCTGATAGCTCTTTTTTTTATTGTTCATTAGTTCAAGAAGCAGGATGATGAATATCGAAAAAATAGTAAAAATAACCATCCAAAACCAGTGGAAAACTGCTCTGATATAAGTTAGGGTGAATAGTATTATTTTCATATGTATAAAAACTCTGGAATTAATTATTATAATTGGTGTTATCAAGGATAGGTAAAAAATGTCCAGAATTATATTAACAGGAATTAAACCGACCGGAATGCCTCATTTGGGTAACTATATCGGGGCTATTCAGCCGGCTCTTGAATTAACGAAAGATTCCTCTGTTACCAGCTATTTATTTGTTGCTGATTATCACTCGCTGACCACTGTTCATGATGCTGAAGCTTTAAGCCGGATGATTCATCAAGTGTCTGCGGCCTGGTTGGCTTGTGGCCTGGATCCTAAAAAAACTATTATGTATCGCCAGTCTGATATTCCTGAGTTGTTTGAATTGAACTGGATTCTATCCTGCATGACCCCTAAAGGTTTAATGAACAGAGGGCACTCCTATAAAGCTTTAATTCAGGCAAACCGGGAAGCCGGTCGGAGAAACACGGAGAGTGGTATCAATATGGGAATCTATAATTATCCTGTATTGATGTCGGCTGATATTTTGCTGTTTTCCACAGATGAAGTGCCGGTTAGTGAAGATCAGGAACAGCATTTGGAAATCACAAGGGATATTGCTGTTAAATTCAATCATACGTTTAATACTGATATATTAAAGCCTCCTAAAACTTTGGTAAAAACAAAATTACTCCCGGGTTTGGACGGGGAAAAAATGAGCAAGAGTAAAGGAAACCATATTCCTCTTTTTTGTTCTTCAAAAGAATTAAAAAAAATCATCATGAAGATTAAAACAGATTCCTCTTCTCCCAGTGAGCCCAAAGATCCCGAGAAATCTATTTTGTTTTCTATTTACAAGGCCTTCGGATCAACAGAGCAGACAAAAGCGTTAGCGGATAAATACCGTAGGGGAATTGGTTGGGGAGAAGTAAAAGAATTTCTGTATTTATTACTTGAGGAGCATCTGTCAGAGAAAAGAAAAGTCTATGAATCTTTGATGAACAATCCTAATACTGTAAATTCTATTTTAAAAGAAGGGGCAAAAAAAGCACGTGAAAAAGCACAAACCCTTATGAGTCAAATACGAAAAACCATCGGAATAGACTCTTTATAAATTTTCAATGCTTAATTTTTGTGTAATTTGCCGGTTTATGTTAACTATAATTTAATAGATAAAATTGTATCGAGGCAATCAATGTTTAATATTTTAGTTGGGATGAGTGTTGGTTTTGGGGTTGGTTCCAGTATCTCTTTCCTTATTTATTCTTTTCTTAGAAGACAAAAAATCAATCATACAAAGCAAGAAGCTGAACAAATAGTACAAAAAGTCAGAGACAATGAAGAGCAAACAACAGAGCGAATCTTAAATAAGGTGGAAGAATACAGACGGGCTCTTATTCAAAAACAGGATGAAGAGCTGGAGAAGCTGTCCTTGGCGCACCGTCGCTTACAGTCTGAAATAGAGCAAATGACTCAGCAAAAGGAAGAGGAGCTTAATCAGCTTGAGAAAGATAAAAAGATCCGTTCAGTGGAAGCGAATGCAGTATCGAAAAAAAATATTAAGATGGAAGGTGATCTCAAAAACATAAAGGACAAATTAAAAGAAACACGAAAAGACATTGTTCATGCTTTGAAAAATAGGTTTAACATTGATACGGGAGAATTAAAATCGGAAACACAAAAACAGTGGGTCGATTTTGCTAAAACACAAATTCTGCATCAGGTAAAAGAGAAAGAAGAAGATCTTAAACATGATATAAATCAGAAGGCTCATTTTATTTTGGAATTGGTGCTGAGTCGTTTTCAACATCCTTATTGTTCTGAACGAGGAATAAAAAGTGTTAGTTTTAACAGTCAAGGTGCAATGGAGAGTCTATTGGGGCCGGATTTTTTTAACATGAAACTTTTGGAGAAAGAATGCGGTGTGGATATGAAGGTGAGCGACAAAGAACCGGCTATTAATATTTTAGGTATTGATCCGGTAAGGAGGGAGTTGGGACGTGCTTCCTTGCAAAAGATATCTACAAAAAAGAGAGTCAGGGAGGATGAGATTAAAAAGATTGTTAAAGAAGCAAAAAAGAAATTATTTCGCCGGATTAAAAGTGATGGTCAAAGAATTTGCCGTGAGCTTAATTTAAAAGATATTAAAACAGAAGTAAAAAACATGATGGGGGCTTTAAGGTATCGATACTCTTTTGCGCAAAATCAGCATTTTCATTGTCAGGAGGTGGGTTGGCTTTGTGGGTTGCTTGGCGCGGAATTAGGAGTGTCTTTATTTCCTGCGCGGCGGGCGGGGATGCTTCATGATATTGGAAAAGCTATGGATCACTCAAAAGAAGGAGGGCATGCTGTTATCGGTGCGGACTTTATTGAAAAACATGGTGAACAGGTTTCTGTTGTTCACGCTGTTAAAGCTCACCACTACGATGTGACACCGGATCAACCTCTTGATTTTTTGGTTATTGCCGCGGATGCTCTTTCCGGTGCCAGACCGGGGGCTCGTCGTTCTACTGTGGATTCTTATAACCAAAAAGTATTAACTCTTGAAAAAATTGGAAATAGTTTCAAAGGGGTGAAGGAAACCTATATTATGAGTGCCGGAAGGGAAGTTAGGGTTATCGTGAACAGTCAAAAAATAAATGATGAGAAGGCGTTGGAACTAAGTAAGAAAATAGCCGGTAAAATTGAAGAAGAGTGCTCTTACCCGGGTTTGATAAAAGTCACAGTTGTAAGGCAAGTCACTAAAAGTGTAAATATAAACCATCAAAAACAAGCTCATCCTTAGTTAATCAAAAAATATCTCTTTTTTTTCTAAGACGGGTAAACTCTTTAAGGGTGGAAGCTCTGAGAAAGGGGTTTGTTTTTAATTCTTCGGAGAGGAAAAAAGGAACTGTAGCCTGGTTTTTTTTTCTGCTGGCTTGTACTTCTTTCATGCGATTTTTTAAAATTTGGTTTTGAGAGTCTACACTAAGGGCAAATTGACCATTCTTTTCTGTGTACTCATGAGCACAAAAAACTTCTGTCTCAGGAGGAAAAGATTTTATTTTATTGAGACTGGTGAACATCTGCTGTGGACTTCCTTCAAAAAGTCTGCCGCAACCCATAGCGAACAGAGTATCTCCAATGAAAAGTTTTTTTTCTTCAAAAAACCAGTAAGCAATATGTCCAAGAGTATGTCCCGGGAAAAATAAAACACGATAAGGAAATGTTCCAAAGGTGCATTCTTCCCCTTCCTGTAGTTGTTGATCTATTCCGGGAATACGATATGCATCTTTTGCAAAACCCAGTATTCGGCAATGCCACTTCCTTTTTAATTCCAGGTTGCCATCCGTATGATCCCAATGATGATGAGTATTAAAAATAAAATCCAATTTCCAGTTTTTTTCTTTTAAAAAAAGGTCCACCGGTTCTGACAGGGCCGGATCCACTACGGCTGTTTTTTGTGTATTGTTATCACGAAGGATATAAATGTAATTATCCTGAAGAACGGGGATTTGAAAAACTTGTAACTGACTTTCAGTATTCACTGATAATTCTTACATATTGTTAAACTTGGGTTTTCTTTTTTCCAAAAAAGCCTGCATTCCTTCTTTAGCTTCATGGGAGTTAAACAGCTTGCCAAACTCTTCCGCTTCTTTTTGCAAGCGATCCTGTAAAGTGAAATTATCTTCTGTGTGGATTAGTTTTTTTGATTTTGCCACTCCTAAAGGTCCCCTTTGTTTTATGTCTTCTGCTAATAGTAGTGTTGCCGTCATTAACTCTGAAGGGGCCACCACTTCATTACCAAGACCCATCTCGAAAACTTCCTTGGAAGAATAAATATTTCCGGAAAAAATCATCTCTTTGGCTTTATATACACCCACGGCCCTTGTTAACCTTTGAGTGCCTCCAAAGGCCGGAAGTAAACCGAGGGTGACTTCCGGCAACCCCACCTTGGCTTTTTCACTCATAAAAAGAATATCACAGGCTAAAGCCAGTTCCAGCCCTCCTCCCAGAGCAAAGCCATTCACTGCTGCTATAACCGGAAAGGGAAGAGACTCAATAAGTGAAAATACCTTTTGGCCTTTTTTTGAAAAAGCTTCGGCCTGCTTTTGATTGAAATCCACCATTTCTTTAATATCCGCACCGGCTATAAAACTTTTGCCGGCACCGGTAATAATTAAGACGGAGAGTTCTTTTTTTTCTTCAGCTTGCTTGGCAAAGGATTCCAGTTCTCCTAATACTTCAGAATTTAGAGCATTTAAAGAACGTCGCCGATCAATAGTCAGTACTCCAATGGTGGAGGACAACTCGAATTGTAAATATTGAAAATTCACAGCTATTTTCCCTTCTCCTGTTTAAAAACGTGGGAAAAATCTTTTTTTCCAAAACCTTTTTCCATATGTGTTTTGTAAAGGTCGTATGCCTTTTTTCCCAACACCGGACTCTGGCCATAACTTTTCGCTGATTTCATAGCCAAAGAGAGATCTTTCACCATAAGCTGAACGGCAAAACCTCCTTCATACTCCCTGTCAGAAGGCACGCCTTTCATGACTCCAGGACAAGGATTATACTTTTCCAATGACCAATTGTTTCCCGAGCTCACCTTCATAATTTCACTAAGTGTCTTCGTAGAAAGTCCCAAGGCTTTTCCCAAATTTAAAGCTTCACAGGTGCCAATCATATGAATGGCAAGAAGCATATTATTGCACACTTTAACTGCTTGTCCATCACCGGATTTTCCCGCATGAAAAATATTTTTACCCATGGCTGACAGGAAGGGCCTGGCTCTGTCCAAATCGGATGCTGCTCCCCCCACAATAAAAGTTAAAGTACCTTGAGCTGCACCGGCTGTTCCTCCTGAAACCGGAGCATCTACCATATTTAAGAAATATTTTTTAGATTTCTCTGCCACCTGCCGTATTATTTCCGGATCTGCTGTTGTACAGTCGATAATCAAAGTGCCCTTCTGTAAAAAAGAAAACAATTTCTGATTTTTAATATACAAATTTTTCAGTTCCTTGCCCCCTGGGAGCATGGAAATAATTATGTTCGACTCATTGGCAGATTGCTCAAGAGAGTGGGCCCACTTTCCACCCTCTTTTTCAAAAGAAGATTGAATGTTTGAATATAAATCAAAGCCTGTAACCGAAAATCCCTTTCTTAAAAGGTTACAAGCCATGGGAAAACCCATGTTTCCTAAACCAATAAATAGAATTTGATCCATAATACTTTAAATAAGTTATTTTTATATCTATAATATACTCAGTTAAAAATTGCAAACCATCACTGTATTTAAGAAGAGATATTTCTATTTATAAATAAAAAATTAAAGATCTTGTAGTGGATTGACCCATTCATGAGGAGAGTTAAAGTATTCCTTAATCTGTAACTCGTTCACATCTTCCATTGAATCCGATTTCCATTGTGGCAAACCTTTTCTTTTCACTAATAAAGTTTTCACTCCTTCGGAGAAATCAAAATTGCGTGCGCAATTCAGAGCTAATATGAGGTCGGTCTGAAAAACCTCTTTTAAACTGTAAGTTTTAGTTCTCTTCAATTGTTCACAAATAATGCCTGCTGAAGTAGGAGAGCCACGGAGAAAAGCTTGTCGGTTTTTCTCCCATTTTTTATCTGTTTCTATAACGGAGTCATAAAATTTTTTATAAATATCTTTCAATTTTTTTGATTCAAATAAAGAAACAATTTTGTTTTTGTTTTTTTCAATCCAGTTCTTCTGAGAAAAAGATGTCTTTTCCTTCTGAACATTTTTCAAAATCAGGTTCAATTCCTCTCCATCTTTAAATGAAGAAGAAACAAGAGCTTGAATAGCTTTTTCTTTTTCTTCCTTTTTAAAATAAAAATCCGTTATCTTCAAAAATTGCGCTTCCAAACTGTTTAAACGACAACCTGTTAAAGCCAAATACCAACCTATTTCAAAAGGAAGGCGACTCAGTATATGGCTTGCACCCACATCAGGAAAAAGACCAATGCTGATCTCCGGCATAGATAAAGCAGAACTGTCTGTCATCACTCTATGAGATCCAGCCAGAAACAATCCCATCCCCCCTCCCATGACAAAACCATGTCCCCACACTACAACCGGTCGGGGATAAGTATGAATCAAATAATCCAGACGATACTCATTTTCGAAAAAAGGTTGAACAGCCTGCCCAGGATCCTCGTTATTCTCACGGGCAGATACAATGGAAGAGTAAATGCCTTTGACATCCCCGCCAGCACAAAAAGCTTTATTTCCCTCTCCATGTAAAAACACAACGGACAGTCGGGAATCTTTTTTCCATTCATTCAATTGATTTTTAATAGTTAGGATCATTTCCAGGTCAAGAGCGTTTAAAGCTTCGGGGCGATTTAGTTTTATCTCAGCTAAGAAAGAACCATCTGATTTCAGATGCTCTTTAAAAATCACTTTCATTAAATTAACATTCCCTCTTCTAAGATAGCCCGTGAGATGATCACTTTCATAATTTCATTTGTTCCTTCTAAAATTTGGTGAACACGGGCGTCTCTCATGAGTTTTTCTACAGGGTAGTCCTGTATATATCCATACCCTCCAAAAATTTGAATTGCTTCATTGCAAACTTCAAAACACATATCTGTGGCAAATCTCTTGGCCATAGCACAATAAGCAATTCGCTGAGGGTCTTTCTTGTCCAACTTATCAGCCGCAAGCCAGATCATCTGACGAGAAGCTGTTACATGAGTGACCATATCCGCTATCTTAAAACGCAGTATTTGAAAACGAGAGAGCGTTTTTCCGAATTGCTCCCGCTCCTTCATGTATTGCTGACTGTATTGAACAGCCGCTCTGCCTGCTCCAACAGAACACACTCCAATATTAATTCTACCTCCATTTAAACCCCGCATAGCAATTTTAAAACCGTCCCCTTCCTTACCCAAAATGTTTTCTTCGGGCACCTCCACTTCATCCAAATTTACAATACGAGTGGGCTGGGAATTCCAACCCATCTTTTTCTCGTTTTTTCCATAAGAAATACCTTTTGATTCTGCCGGCACGACAAAGCTGGAAATACCTTTCGTCTTATGTTCCCCTGTTCTGGCCATAACCAGAAGCACTTCTGTATCCCCCGCACCGGATACAAAAGATTTGGTTCCGTTTAAAATCCATTTGTCTCCTTTTTTTTGAGCTGTTGTTTTTAAACCAGCTGCATCTGATCCAGACCAAGGTTCTGTTAAACAGTATGAGCCCAACCATTCTCCTTTTACCATCTTACGAACAAATTTTTCTCTCAGATTTTCATTTCCAAATTCATCAATCATCCAAGCTGTCATATTATGAATGGAAATATAAGCTGCCGTGGATGGACAAGCAACAGCCAACTCCTCCAAGATCAAAGCCGTATCCAAACGTGTGCAAGCCATTCCACCCTTATCTTCTTTCAAATACAGGCCACAAAAACCCTGACCAGCTGCTTTTTTTATAGTGGATTTCGGAAAAATATTTTCTCTGTCCCATCGAGCCGCATGAGGTTTTAGTTCCTTTTCAGCAAACCCCCGTGCGACAGCCTGAAACGCAAGCTGATCCTGAGTTAAGTTAAAATCCATATAAATATACCCTCATAGTTGAACTACTACATGCTCATCACTGGAAGGCTACTTCATACTAATAGTCATATTGGGTTTTCGGGATTTCGGGTCCTCCTGAAACCATCTGGAAATAACCGTTTTTGTCTCTGTAAAAAAGCGAATGGCCTGCTTGCCATAAGCATGTTGATCCCCGAAGAAAGAATGTTTCCAGCCTGTAAACGAGAAAAAGGGTAAAGGAACAGGAATAGGAATATTGATACCCACTTGACCCACTTCCACTTCATGTCGAAAACGACGAGCAGCAGAACCGGAACGAGTAAAAATAGAAGTGCCATTACCGTAAGGGTTTTTATTTATTAATTCTAAAGCTTCAGTTAAATCCTGGACCCTTACGCAAAGTAAAACTGGCCCAAAAATTTCTTCTTTATATATGGACATTTCCGAACTCACTTTATCAAAAAGAGTGGGACCTACAAAATTACCTTTTGGCCATTTTTCAGAACGGTAATCGGAGCCATCCAGAAGAATTTCCGCTCCCTCTTGTTTTCCCTTTTCAATTAAAGATAGCACTCTCTTCTTAGCCGCACGGCTAATAAGAGGGCCATAGTGAGCTCCTTTATCTTTCCAGCTCCCAAGTTTCAGTCGCTTTAAAGCTTCTTTCAAGCTAATAATCCAATTTTGTGCTTCCCCTACAAAGACAGCTACACTAATAGCCATACATCTTTGTCCAGCAGCTCCGCAGGAAGCCCCCGCCAGACTTTGTAGCACTTGCTCTTTATCTGCATCCGGCATAACTATTAAATGATTCTTGGCACCGGCAAAAGCCTGCACTCTCTTCAAATGTTGAGTTCCTGTGCGATAAACGTGTTGAGCGACAGGAGCGGATCCCACAAAAGAAACAGCCTTTACATCAGGATGTTTTATCAAATAGTCCACTTGCTCTCTTCCTCCATGAATGATATTTAAAACTCCCTTTGGAAAACCGGTTTTATCGAAAATCTCAGCTAGTTTATGGGGAGTAAGAGGATCTTGTTCAGAAGGTTTTAAAACGAAAGTATTTCCACAAACAATGGCCATTGGAAACATCCAAAGAGGAATCATAGCTGGAAAATTAAAAGGTGTGATGCCGACACAAACCCCTAAAGGTTGTAAATAAGAACAAGTATCAATGGAGCGGGAAACATTTTCCACTGTTTCCCCCATCATTAAGGCGGGAGCATGGCAAGCCTGTTCTACCACCTCAATTCCCCGCCATACATCTCCTTTGGCATCTTCAAAGGTTTTCCCATTTTCCTGACTGAGAATTTTTGCAATCTCATCCTGTTCTTTTTTAAGATTTTTTTGATATTCAAAAAAAAGTCTCGCTCGTTCTGGAACAGGAACCTCTTTCCAGGTCAAAAAAGCGGAACTGGCGCTTTGAACTGCTTGATTCACCTCTTCTTTTTTGGCAAAAGGAACCCGGGCTAAAATTTCCTGATTGGATGGATCAGCTACTTCCCGTGTCTCTTCAGAAAGACTATGAGAAAACTTTCCATCAATAAAAAGAGGTACTGATTTAACAGACATAAAAGCTTATAAATTTTAATAAAAACCTGTTCAAAAATCAAATCACTTTTTACTTTATTTTTATTAAGGGTAGAGCAAATAAGACTGCCATTCTTTTCTTATCGGGTCTTTTTCAAACACAAGACGCTCGTGGAGACGGTGGGGCCTTTCCACCCAAAATTCAATTAAATTTGGACTAAAAATAATACCACCCCAATGAGGAGGACAGGGAATGTCTTCTCCATGAAACTTTTTTTGGGTTTCCTTCCATTTCTTTTCCAATATACTTCTCCTGTCCAGTTTTTCTGATTGTTTGGAGATATATTGACTGATCTGGCTTTCTCTGGAGCGTGTTTTCCAATACTGAAGGGACTTTTTCCGATTTGTTCTTTTTGTCTCTCCTTCCAGTCGGACTTGTTTGTTAAGAGCCGGCCAGTAAAAATTGAGAGCGGATGGGTTTTCCAATTGATGGCTTTTTAAACTGTTGTAGTTGGTGTAGAAAGTCAGACTCTCTTCTGTGATTTCTTTTAGTAATACGACACGGGAGGAGATTTTGTGTTTACCTTCTAATCTTATGTTAAAACTGGACAGGACCATTACATTGGCCTTGCTGATCTCTGGGGATTCTTCCGCTTCCCGCAACCAGTTTTTGAGAATTTGTATGGGGTTTTTGTCTTTTAAAATGGAAAGGTTTTCCAAATTATTTAATTTCCTTATGTAGGGTATGTCTTCTGAGGAAAGGATTGTACTTTTTCTTCTCCAGTCTTTCCGGATGGGCCTGAGCGTTTTTCCTTGTGGTATAACGGGAAGGAGGTTTGCCTTCTTTCCTGGCTTCCGTACATTCCAAAGTAATAATTTTTTTTCCTTTTTTCTTAGCCAATGCAGACTTCCTCTTTTATGTTTACTCTATTAAAAAATCAGGCTTTTCTGGCGGCATAGTATTCCGTCAACAGACCTGTGTCACATTTAAAAGGGATGTATTCCAGCCCCGGGATGGATAAAACTGTTCCTTTGACGCTTCCGTCTTTTTCCTCTTTTTTAAGGAAATCAGGTACATCCATACGAGGGTTTTGTGTTGCCGTTAATACAGTTTGATTTTTTTCTGATTTTTCTTTCAGTTTCACTTCCTGTCCGGGTTTTAGAACACAGGAGGGAATGTTCACTCGTTTTCCGTTTACCTGAATATGGCCATGTGAAACCAGTTGGCGGGCGGCTGGGATACTGGGAGCCAGGCCCAAACGGAAAACCACATTGTCCAAACGTCTTTCCAAAAGACCCACCAGCTTGTTAATCCAGTTGGAACTTTGTCCGGTTTTGGCATTTCTAATAAATCGCCTGAGTTGATGTTCTTTCAGGCAATAGTGAAAGCGAATTTTTTGTTTTTCCTCCAAACGGAGAGCATAGTCTGAGTATTTCTTTCTTTTGTTACCACTTTCCCCTGGAGGGTAAGGACGCCTTTCCAAGGCTCCGGGCTTGCCTAAGCCAGGGAGCTCAGTACCTAATCTTCTTTGTGTTCGAAAACGAGCTGTTTTAGTTTTTTTACTCATTTAATTCCTTAATTTAGAAAATTTTACGGCTTCTATATTCTCTTACACCTAACAGATTTACTTTTTTTAGGTCTAATAAGTCAAATTCTCTTTTGGAAAAAGGATGGGTAAGACCATGAATGGCTTGCGGGTTTGTTTTTTCCGTGATAAGTACTTAAGTTCATTATTTAAATTATATTAAGAGGTTGGCTATGAAGAAAAAGATTCATCCGGAATTTAGGGAAGTGGTGTTTAAGGATGTATCCACTCAGTTTCATATCATTACAAAATCGACGGCAAAAAGTAAAAATACCATTGAATTGAATGGAAAAAGCTATCCGTTGGTGACTTTTGACGTGTCCAGTTCCTCCCATCCTTTTTATACAGGTCAACAGCGACTGTTGGATACAGAGGGAAGAGCGGAAAAATTTATGAAGAAATACGCTAAAGTGAGAAAGCGGGAAACAAACTGAATTTTTTCCGACTGTCATTGAACTTTAAAGGGGAGAGTGGCTATTTCCACAATTTTTCAAAAGATCATCAATAAGGAGATTCCAGCTAATATTCATTATGAAGATGAGCTATGTATTGCTTTTGATGATATACGTCCACAAGCTCCTGTTCATATTTTATTGATACCCAAAAAAGAAATTTCCAGTCACCGGGAAGTGGGGGAGGATGATCAATCTTTGATGGGGCATTTGATAGTGAAGGCGAAAGAGATTGCTCTAAAACAGGGTTTAAAAGAAGGCTGGCGGTTGGTGGTTAATACCGGTAATGATGGGGGGCAGACAGTCTATCATATCCATATTCATATTTTGGGTGGTCGCCCTATGAAATGGCCTCCTGGCTAATGGAATATATGCTCTGTCTTAAATCATGAAGAGAATAGCGGAAAATTTATATCAAAGTCAGCTCGACTTTCCTTTTGGAAAAAAAGAAGGAGAACCTTTTTGTCGGTCAGCAGCCTATTTATTGGTGACTTTATCGGGTAATACACTTTTTTATAGTTCTAAATATATAGAGGGTGATTTTGACTTTATTCTTAAAAAAGGAGGTTTATCTTTTCAAATGCTGAATCATAGACATGAATCTTCTCCTTATTCTGATAAGGTATTGGAAAAATTTAATGCGCCTTTAATATGCCATCATCTGGAAGCAAAGGAGGTGGCTAAGGAGTGTAAAGTAGGGCAAACTATTTCCGGTGGAGAGGTTTTTGGAAATATACAGGCTATACATACCCCTGGTCACTGTCCGGGAAGCACCTGTTTTTTTGTGGAACAGGATAATGGAGAAAATATTTTGTTTTCAGGTGACACATTTTATCCTTGTGAAGGGCAGTGGCGTGTGACTATCTTTGATGGGAAGCAGGAGGAAATGATTCATAGTTTGAAGAAAATAAGGGAATTAGAGGTATCTTTTGTTGTGCCCAGTTTGTATGCAGGTTATCCGGATTTTGAGAAGTTTGAAGCCAGGGATAGATATCGATATGTTATAGATGAGTGTATTTCCAGACTGGAAAAAGGGGAAAGACATTAGAGTTTAGTTCTGTTTAAGGTGGAATACTAGAATTTCCAACAAAACAGAAGATCTCTGATCTGGACTTTTTTGTGTCAAAATAAACTTAAAACTGGGAAATTATTGACTTAATAGGTTTTTTTCAATTAGAAACAAAGTTTACTGATTAAAATTTGATAAGATTTTGTACCGAATGATGAAAATGTAATTTGGGAGGGGTTGTGCTGGGTTAGCTCAACTGGTAGAGCAGCTGATTTGTAATCAGCAGGTTGGGGGTTCGATTCCCTTACCCAGCTCCATTTTAGAGACGAGCATAGATGGAGAGATGCCCGAGTGGTTAAAGGGGGCGGGCTGTAAACCCGTTGGCTTATGCCTACGTAGGTTCGAATCCTACTCTCTCCACCATTGTATTTCACAAACTTTCAAGATTCTGTGTTTGGACATTTCAGGAAATGTCGGGTTATTTCAAGCCCCCGTGTTTCTTGGTTAATCAGATTAAGAAACACACTACATTTTTAATTAAATGATAGAATGATAAGACTAAGTAATATAAAAAAATATTATTTCTGTTATTATTTTTTATTTTAACCCTTAATAGAATATAAGTTATCTTAATTGCCCTAACAGTAAAAATTATTCTTCTTTTTCTTAACAGAAATGAAATTCTTACACAAATAACAAAATAATATTTACTAAATTAAATTTAATATTTAGTAATGAAAGTAAATAAAAAGCAGGAGAATATAATTGAAATTTTTCATAATAAAATTGTTTGCAACTATCTTAATTTTTACTCAGTTACCGGTTTCAGCGATGCTTGTAGAAAACGAATCAGAAGATGAATCAGGACGTATTGCTATTTTTGTAGATACAGAATCATTTCAACAATGCACAACTCTTTATACCTATGAAGAGTGTCTTAACAGTGCAGCGTATAAAATTAGAGCTGATATTATTAAAGGATGCATTATTGATAATAATAAAAAAACATGTGTATCCATGTTTGGTTCTAACAAATTTATAGAACATATAGTTTCTATAGTAGAAACACTAGTAAGTCCCTTTTATGAATTAAATTAATTCTTAAATACCAAATTATAACCCATGCTTTTTCCGATCGGGATAAACTGGCCCTGAAATATCAGATTATAACTCCTAATTCCAAACCTCAACAAAACGACGATAACTCGCTTCGCCCAATAGTTATTAAAAATGTTCTAGGGCCTGTCACATTAGCTGATACTATGGAGAAAAAAGACTACCCTAATGGGAGCAAAAATTCTATAAAATAGAGAGGAAACAAAGTAGGAAAAAAAATCATGTTAAAAAAAATGAGTTTGTGTTTTCTAATGATATCCTGTTGTTTTTTTATTGGGTGTGATGATGGATCGAAAGATAAAAAAATTGAGGAGTTAGAGGCGGAGCTTTTGAGGTTAGCGCAAGAAGCGGAAAAAAGAGGAGAGGCAAAGCCGCCTGCGGTTTCTGTATGCAATAGAACAAAAGGAATGCAGGCTATTATACTTTATAAAGTTAAAAAGACAGATTGCAAAGCCGTAACAGATCAGGATTTATTGTCTATTAAGACTATTATAAGGGACTACTTTGAGGTGGGGGGAGTAGCTGATTTATCTTCTATGAAGGCCAATGATTTTCCAGGTATGCAAGCCAATGATTTTTCAGGGCTTACTCTCTTAAGTGTTCTCGTACTCCCAGTTGATACATCAGTGGACAGTTTACCAGTGGGTATGCTTTCTGGTCTTGCTTCCTTGGAGATACTGGTTATGCATGGTAGTAGTAGTATAAAAGCTGTGCCACCGAACTTGTTGTCAGGGTCGCCTTCTTTGGAAATAGTTGAGTTTAGTAGTTTTCTCTTAGATGACGTGCCCGTAAATCTCTTTTCCGGCCTCACAAAAGTACGAAAAATTAAGATTTATAGCCAAAATTATCCGAAGGGTTTGTTTTCCAATCTTCCTTCTTTAGAGGAGCTTGATCTTGAGTTGTGGAATATGTCTGAAGAGGAAAAACAACGTATACAAGCGGAAGTGGGAGAAGGTGTAAGGGTCTATTAAAGGAACTTTGGAATAGGATAAATAAATGATTGAAGAAGAAAATGCGAAAATTACTTGATTTTTTTCCTTTAAACAGAGCCTGAACGGGAAATGAACGGGATTTTTAAAAACGCTCTTCCTGTGTCCGATAAGGGATTGTGTTAAGTCACTGAAAGACCTATCCAAAGCGTATGCTGACGAATCCAAAGGCCACGCTGGCCTATTCAAAGCTCATGTTGCATTAGGCTTCGAAAAATACTTTGATGACATACGCAAAGCCATTGATGATACAGCTAAGGCGTATGATGACCGCTCAAAAGCCAATAATGACATACGTAAAGCCATTGCTAACATAAGAAAAAGAAAATATTGCCGTCTCTCTATTGTCACAGAGAAAGAAAAAGAGCATTCAGTACCTGTGCCTGTAGAAATTGAAATGCAGGAAGAGCTTTATTAGAGCCGGTGGTTTTTTCTGGAAAAGAAATATAGATCTTGAGTTTTGTAAGAGCTGGTGGTTTTTTCTGGTCACTTTAGGTAACGATTTATTATTATAAGTATATGGCTAAAACAAAACTTTCTGATCTAAACAGAACTATGATTGTTTCGTTTTACTGACCTTTTTTGTTATCCAGTGAAAGAAAAGAAAAAATAAAAGCAAAGGAGATAAGGCAATCACTATTAACCAGAAAAGAACTGAGTGAAGTATAGTTTGAAACAAATTACCTGCAGAATCAATACAATTAGAAATACTCCGTATTGCGTCCTTATCTTTTTTGTAACACAAATACAATAGGAGAGGTGATAAAATGATTATTATTGAATATTCAAAAACCATTCCAAGAAAAGCAACGAAGACATTTATAATTCCACCGAGAAAGGGCAAAGGATAATAAAACATTTTAGAACTCTCCGGAGTTTTTGTTTGTTTTTTTCTTCCTATAGATTCGGAAAAACTGATTGGGTTCTAAAGAGATTTTAAACGAATTGATTTTAAAGCTGGAAAAGAAGCTTGAATAAAAGTGGCTTTATGATGAGAGAGTGAAAAAATCTCAATCCAAAATTAAAGAGTCTGCGGCATAATGCAGGAATTTAATGTTGGGGGAAGAAAGTTTGTGTTTTAAGCTCTTGATTGATATTTTTTCGGATTTTATTTTATTTTTTAACAAGTGAAAAATATCTTTATGCTCCTGGTTTATATCAAAACTAAGCTTGAGAAAATTTTTATTATCAAAAGCATCCACAGATAAAAGTTTTGGGTCTGATATAATAAATGAAGATCGTAAAACTCCATTCATATACATATCTCGTTCCTTTCTTATTATTTTTTATTTACATTTTGTAACGAGTTTTGAATGTCTTTTTTTGAAGCTATTTTTTTCTTTTTTCCCATAATATCGTATAAAAATAATCCGTTAGAGTTTTCAAGTGTTTGTAATAACTGTTGATTTATAGGTATCAAAAAAGATTCTCCGCGGCGAAGTGTTTTTCCTATTTTTTTCTGCTTTTTATTTTGAAATGGAAATACATATATAGGTTGTTTTTTGTTATTTCCAACCCAAGTAATTGTCTGAGATGATAAGCCGTTATTTTTACATACAATTATAAACATAGGAGCTGAATCAGATGAGGAAGACTTTAGAAAAACTTCTTTAGGAAAACCAGTTCTACAATCAATTTCTTTTACTCCTCTCTGGATAGATATTTGTTCCTGATTGGCTACACGGGAGGTAATGAGCAAGCAAATGGAGAGAATGATCCAACACAACCTGTCCATCTGAAGGGGATTAATTTCTGAATTATAGGCCAAACTGCTAATTATGAGATCAAAAAGCTGTGATCAACTCAATGTCACCTATTTTAAGAAGCTTTCCTTATTCTGGTATTTTCAGAAAACCCATGGCGCTTTCGATATTGCTCTCTCAAGTCATTTACCGGACACCACTTATTTGAAGAATCTTTAAAAAACCATTGAGTCCAACCATCACAACTACTCTTTTTAGTTATAGCCTTCCCTGCTCTTGAGGGAGTTGTATAAGTTTTCCCATTAACTTCTATCTCTCCATTACTTGTTACTCTACCCCATGTGAACTCACCTTTATTTTCAAAACGCCAGCTATCACCAGCATCAATCATCTTACCTTTTAAAAGGTCAGAAATAGTAATCCTTTTAGTCCGCCTTTCATATGATGATTTTTCAGCAAATTCACTATTGCCTTCTTGCTCTTGAGACTGTGCAATATCATGAAGAACATTCGACTCAGATATAGAGGATTCGGCAACACCTTCCATAAAAATTCGTCCATCCTCATCTTGAATCTTCTCAAGATAGGACACAATCTGTTTCTGAGTGATTCTAATGTTCGAATCAATTTTGACTCTTTCTTCTTTAAACTCTCTTCTAATAGCTGAAGCTAATGTTTCAAATGGCGCTGTTAGAAGTGAATCCAGAGCTTCTTTTATGTTTCTATCTATAGCAAGGTTTTCATAAGCGCATTGTATTTGGTCATTTTCAAGACATTTCCTACTGAGAAGGGCTAAGAATTTTTCTGCAAGATCATCTAAAGAAATTCCGTCTTCAGTGTCAGCTGTTTTAATTTGAAGAGTTAAAAATTTTTGTTCTTCAAAAGATGAGCCAGACTTGGAATTATACATAACATACTTATTACCATCCGTTAAAACGCCCCATTGAACACCCATTTCTCCAAGATAAGTACAAAGTTGTTTCACAATTTTACCATCATTCAAGTTTTTTCCAAGAGACTTAGCTTCAACTAATAAAACAGGTCTATTCTTATCTGCACGATGAAAAAATGCATAATCAACAGGTTCATTATAACTTTTATGACGCAACTCACTTTTAACAGAATCAAAATCAGAAAGATCCCATCCAAGTGCTCTAAATAAAGCATTAATTAGCCCCTGACGTGTGTCCTGTTCACTCAATTTCGTAGATTTTTGCTCAACATCTAAAATTCGTTGCTTTAACACTTTTAAAGCTTCCACCAAGTTTTCTTTATTTTGGGACATTCTAACTCCTCCTTAAAATATATTTAGTATTTACATGATATAAGGGATTATTAACTGTTAAGTAAGACTTATCGGCATACTAATATTTTTCTTTATAGAGAAATTAAATACCTATGAAAATAATTCTGGCATGGTCTTCGTTACTGTCGCGACCCTCATTTTAACTAGGCAGTTTGATGACAAGAAAAATAAATATTCGCCGAGTTGAGTTAGGTCGTGGAAAAAGAGTTGTAAGTAAAAAAAGAAAACTGGACAAAACTTATAATATCGCTGTACCTTTGTATGACAATTATTCTAATTGAAAATACTTTTTTTATATGTAAAATTAATAACAACATCTCCATTTGTTTCGGTGAGTGGGTGCGACAGGCGAGAGCCTGTTTTCGCGTTTCTAGAGCATGAAAAAAACCATTGTTTATATTGACGGATTCAATCTTTACTATCGTGTAAAGCATACACCTTACAAATGGCTAAACCTTCAAAGATTATCTGAGGCTTATTTAAACCTTGAACAACATAATATAACAAAAATTAAATATTTTACAGCATTAGTAAAAGGAACGTTGAAAGATCACCTCAATATCACTAGACAACATATATATTTGCGTGCCCTCAAAACTCTGCCTAATTTGGAAATTGTTTTTGGTCAGTTCAAAAAAAGGCAAGTGAGGGGAGTGTTTTGTGATTCTGAAGATAGAAAGCAATTAAAAAAAGATATTGTTAAAGTTCAAAAATGGGAAGAGAAAATGTCGGATGTTCATATAACCACTCATGTTGTTGCAGATTCAGTTATTTTTGTCTTTCAAAACCCCTATCGTTTCGCCTATAAATTTGGAAAAGCTTTTTGTATTCTAAAGAGATGTTAAAGCCAGAAAAGAAGAAAGCTGTATATATTCTATATGATTTTTATATGTAAATCGTCAAACTTTTAATCACTCAGTAAAAAAGAAAAGAATATTTATATAATGTGTTTGTAATAAAACTAAAAAAATGCAATACAAGCGCAAATGAAAAAGATAATGTTTACAAGTCTTTTCTTTCTTTTAATAAGCTGTGGTTCACCGGAATATAGACCTGTTTCTGGTGAGTCTGGGAATAAAACTGAAACAGTTACACAAGAAATTACCATAGGTGAGGCTTATCGTAAATGTGAAATTGAGTACAAAAACAGCTTAACAAATCAAATCAAACTAAAAGAATGTAAAATCTGTGAGCGGTCTGGTGCGTGTTCACCGGCAAATGAAAATTCCCTTTATGTTTCTCTAATTGAATGTGAGATTGATTTTAGATATACCAGAGGAAGGCAAATCAAACTTGAAATATGCAAAGTGTGTGATCGTCTTGGCGAGTGTTGGGATCAAACAAGAGAAATATAATTTTATTTTTCTGTTCCGGTAAAGATTCCTCTTAATTGCACTACAATTTCCAAAATAATCTAAAGCGGTTCTATAGTGAGGAAAGAGTAAGTACAGCTATGATCTGGTTTCTCCGGAGGGGATCCCTCAAAAAATCGCACTTTAGTTTTCCCAACTCTGTCGCGACTCCTGCCTCGACAAAAAAAATGACTGCATTACTTAATTTTTTAATTTCTTCTTGATTTGTACTCAAAATAAGAGTACAGTGATTAAGTGTATATAGTTGATTTGACCTTAGTGAAAAAATCTCTTAGGAAAGTACCGTATTTTATTCGTGATAAAGTACAAGTTTGGGCAGATATGGTTGAAAAAGAAGGATTACCAACTGTTCAAAAAGTAGGAGGTTTTAGAGACCATATGTTAAAAGGTAACCGAAAAGGACAGAGATCTGTATATTTAAATAAAAAATGGAGGCTAATTTATACAGTTAATAAAGAAGATCAAATCAATATAATAATAGTAAAGGAGGTTATACCCCATGACTACTAAAAAAAGATATGGAACAAAAGAGTTGGAAAAAGATTATGGCGCAATTACTTTTGCCAAACTTTTACACACTTATCGTATAACTTCAGAGCTAACTCAGAGTGAACTTGGGGAAAAGATTGGTGGTTTAAGCCGAGGCATTATTTGTGACTATGAGAATGGTCGTCGTATTCCTTCTCCAGCCAAAGCTGCTGAAATAGCGGAAGCTCTTGGTGAGATTGAATCTTATTGGGTACAAGTAGCGGTTCAAGATTATCTCCGCCAGTATGATTTGAATTATATAGTTAAACTAGCTTAACAGAAGAAGATATTTTATTGTGAATATTTCTAACTGTGTTTTTCATTTCTTGTTCAAAATAATCAAAATATTATATTTTTTTGCAGGTTTTTTTTGGGTTGACCTTTGACTTATCCAAAAAAACACCAATAATAAGAAGTGACATCCCCACTTGTTTCGGTGAGTGGGTGCGAGCAGGCGCAAGCCTGCTTTCGCGTTTTTAAGCCTATGAAAAAATCAAGAAATGTTATCTATATTGACGGATTCAATCTTTACTATCGTGTAAAATATACTTCTTACAGGTGGTTAAATCTCCAAAAACTGTCTCAGTATTATTTGAATTGAAAACAGCACAAGATAATAACAATCAAATATTTTACAGCTTTGAAAAAATCACAAATAGCTAGAGTAATTTAAAATTCTGATGATTGGAGAGGAAATAATCACAAGAAATAAGTTTTACTTCATCACCAAACAGATCTTCACCATATTGATAACTGGTCTTGACTAATTATCAGTTCGGTGTATAATCACTACTATGCAGATGAAATCACGCTATCTCACTTCCACTATCAAGCAAGATGCCCTGAAAGACAAAAAAATGGCATTTATAAGCGGCCCAAGACAAGTCGGCAAAACCACATTGGGAAAACAACTCTTAGAAAGTAAAAGCAATTACTTTTCCTGGGATCAAACGGAATTTAGAAAAACCTGGGCCAGGTTTCCTGAAAAAGTATTGGAAAAAATCGAAAACGGCCCCGTTTTGTTTGATGAGATTCACAAAGACAGAAAATGGAAATTAAAAATTAAGGGTATTTATGACACATATTCTGATGAGTTGGAATTTTTAGTCACTGGAAGCTCAAAGCTGGATATTTATCGAAAAGGAAGTGACAGTCTTCTAGGGAGATATATTCCCTATCGCCTGCATCCCTTTTCAGTCTCTGAGGACCAGGCTCCTCCCAAACCAACCAATATTTTAAAGAAGTTCAAGGTCTCTTATAAATGGAAGGATCTTATGACACTGGGAGGTTACCCGGAACCTCTGCTTTCCGGAAATGAAAAAAAAGCACAAAGATGGTCACGACTCCGGCTTGACAGATTAGCTTATGAAGACACACGGGATATAAAAGTTTTATCTGATCTCAATGCTTTTAGAACCTTATTGGATCTTATTCCGGAAAAAATTGGTTCTTTGTTTTCATTCAACTCTTTGAAAGAGGATGTTGGTGTAGCTTACGCCACAGTGAGAGAATGGGTTTTGTTATCAGAGATGTTGTATTATGGTTTTTTTGTGAGACCTTATTCCAAAGGATTTAAAAGATCCATAAAAGCAGAACCAAAATTTTATCTTTATGATATTTTACAAATACCAAAATTTGAAAATTCTAAACGACTGGAAAACTTAACAGCCCTTCATCTTATAAAGACCTGTCACTTTTGGACAGATACAGGGGAAGGGGTTTTTGAATTGTTTTTTGTAAGAGACAAAGAAAAAAAGGAAGTGGATTTTTTAATAACCAAAGATAAAAAGCCCTGGATTCTGATTGAAAGCAAATCAAAATTAAAAGACCCTTCTTCCAACCTTCTTTACTATTCAAAAAAATTAAAAACCTCCTTAAACTTTCAACTGATTGACGATAAAAAATATGATAAAAAACACCGTATGCAAAACATAAGAGTTATGGGATACGAGAAGTTTTTTTCGGGATTGGTTTAGTATTCAAATAGGACGAGTGAAATTAAAACAGCATTTTAGCAGTTTTCGGTTCATCCCCGCAGATGCGGGCTGCTTTCGCGTTTTTAGAACATGAAAACAACTATTGTTTATTAAAGGCGGGTTTTCTTTGATTTTGTTTTTGCTGCATTTGATGTGAAATCCTTTTAGCCTTTTCCATTTGCTCAGAGGACAACAGGTCAACTATTTTATTTCTATACTCAGTTACCGATTTGTCTCCATTCAACACCGCTAAATCAAAATAAGCATAAGAGATGGTAAGATCTTTAGGAACCCCTTTTCCCAAGCCATACATCATGCCTAAATTATATTGAGATTCAGTGTGTCCTTTCTCACCGGCTTTTTGGAACCAATAGAGAGCCTGCTTATAATTTTGAGGAATGCCTTGTCCTGTTTTATACATCAGTCCCAATCTATATTGAGACTTAGTGTGTCCTTTCTCACCGGCTTTTTGGAACCAATAGAGAGCCTGCTTGTAATTTTGATGAACACCTTGTCCTTTTTTATACATCATACCTAAATTATATTGAGCCTCAGTGTGTCCTTGTTCACCGGCTTTTTGGAACCAATAGAGAGCCTGCTTGTAATTTTGATGAACACCTTGTCCATATTTATACATCACTCCTAAATTGTATTGAGTCTTAGTGTCTCCCTGCTGGGCTAATTTTTGATATTCATCAAGATTGTTTTTATGACTTTTTCTTTCCTGATTTGATTGGCTTAAGATTCCAATTTTTTTATTTTCTCTAATAAGCTTTTTTAAATAAGTAACAGGTACGGCAAAATTAATATTTTGACTACCCTCTTGTATAGATGATGCTATAGCAACCACTTTTAGATCTTTAGATAAAACAGGAGAACCGCTGCTTCCTTTGGAAATAGGAGCGGTAATTTGTAATATCCGCCGCAGACCCTTAACTATTCTTTTAGCTGACACTATTCCTTTGGATAAGGTACCCATATAACCACGAGGAGAACCAAGGACAAAAATCTCATCCCCCATTTTGACTTGCCTGTAGTTTCCCAAACTTAGAAAATGATTAGTACTTTTGACAGTTTTTATAATAGCTAAATCATTTTTCTTGTCTTCATCCAGAACGTAACCTATATCTCTGATATTTTCATGTTTCTCATCATATGTCTCAATATAAACAACCTTCAACTTATCTTTTGTAAATGAGCTGTTAACCACATGACTGTTAGTAACCAGTAGATTGTTGGTGATAAAAAAACCACTTCCTGTGCCTGTTGGCCGACCGTCTTTAGAGCATGAAACAATAAGGGCTGTTCCGGCGGGTACTTGTTCCAGGCTTGAAATATTTGTTCCCTCCTTTTCCTTTACAGAATTAAGAATGGTAGCTGTTTCAGAAATTTTAGTAGTTGTTTTATCTTTTTCAGAGACTGTTTTTTTTAAAAAGTCACAGTCTTTTTGTAATGAGTTGTTTTTCGCCGTTTTGTTCGGATTTTCTTCCGAGAGAGCAAGATGTAGGAGAACAGGAAAAATAAATAACAATAGCGTGGCTGTAGCTGATCTTGTAAAATTTAATCTTCCACAATAGACCAGGGATTTTGCAGATTGATCCCATGAGGTGGTTCTTTTAGTTTTCAGTTTTATATACGATAATATGTAGGTTATAATAAAAATTGGAAAGATCCCTAATCCCCAACCTTTAAGCCATACCAGGAAACTTCTTTTAAGGGAGTTTGCAAAAGATAATTTTTTTCTATTTTTGTCTAAAATCCTTATTTTGAGCAAAGCTTTAAACGGTGTTGTTCCCATAGTGGAGATAAATACAGCTTCAATTAAAGAAAGGAGGAGAAAAAACAGGAGAAATATAAAAACAAGAAAAAGAAGAATGAAAAAAAGCATTAGAAATTCGACCATGCTCTTTGAATATCCTTCCCCCATATGCAAAAGAGGAATTATTACACGGGAGAAAGAATCTATGAACAAAGAATTTATTGGTTCATATATATGATCTGGTAAGATTTTTAAAAGTAAAGCAGAAAGTAAAGCAAAAAAGACACAGTCTAAATATCTTGCAAATAGCCTTCGCCAGGGGGTGATTTTCAGAACTCTTCTCATGACTTTCTTATCGGTTTTAAAAGATAAAAAATTAATTTTCCTAAGGATTGTAGATAAAAAACAACTTCTTATTTCTGATTGTCTCCACCAAAACAGGACGGGATTTGAATGGGAAAACCTGCTTTTGTTTTTAAAGATTATGAAAAAAACCATTGTTTATATTGACGGTTTGACATATTTTGAAAAAGACCGATAATAAGAAGTGACATCCCCACTGGATTCGGCTGGTGGGTGCGAGCAGGCGAAGGCCTGTTTTCGTGTTTTTAAGGTATGAAAAAATCAGGTACTTTTATAATATATTGAAGGTTTTAATCTTTAATTATCGTTTAAAGGATGATACTACGGTTAGGCAGTAGAAAGCGGGAGTAGCTCAATTGGCTAGAGCATCAGCCTTCCAAGCTGAGGGTTGCGGGTTCGAGTCCCGTCTCCCGCTCCACTTGCGGGCCTAACTGTTTTAGAGGCTCTTTAATATATAGGAATGAAATACAGAGTTTGTCGCCTGATCAGTTTGCGGGTTTGACTGCTTTACGTATACTTTGTCTGCATGACAAGAATTATTGAACACCTGCATCCTGAATTCAAAAACTGTTATCTACATTAACGGATTTGGGTTTTCTATCGTATAAAAATTACATATAGTCCGTTTTGCTAT
>JANQSP010000055.1 GCA_028283955.1 Bdellovibrionales bacterium | reverse complement strand
TTTGTCGTGGCTATTGCCTGGGTGTTGTAGTCCACAAATTCCAGATAAGCCAGGGGGGCCTGATCACCTGATCGAAAACCCAGTTTTATAATACGGGTATAACCTCCCGGGCGGTCTTTAAAACGAGGTGAAAGGATGTTTATAATTTTATCCACTGTTTTCTTATTGGAATAGCGGGCCAGTAATAAGCGGCGGGCATGAGTATTTTTTTCTTTTCCCATTGTAATGGCTTTTTCTATCAAAGGGCGCACGTATTTGGCTTTAGGTACAGTGGTTTTGATTCTTTCCTTTTCCACAAGACTGTTCACCAGCCCTTTTATGAGGGCTTTTCTGGGTCCTCTGTGTCTCCCGAAGGAGGGGTTACTGCGCATTTGATGTCTCATTAGAATAACCTTTTCTTTCTTTGCCTACTGAATTGGATTGTAATCGTCATCATCATCATTTGAAAATGGCTTGTTATCGGAGCCTTCAAATTCGTTTTCTGTTTCTTGTGATGATTTTTCAGGAGGTGGGTCATCAGCAGTGGTATGCTCTTCATTTGATATATTCTTGAAACTCATGTCGTCATTTGTACTTTGAGGTTCAGCTTGTTGTTGAGTATCTGGCGGTGAGGGTGCAGCAGGTGACAGTCCCGAGACGGCATAAGAGGAAGTGCTTTGTGGAGATGGTGATGTATCTTCCGTTGAGCCGGCATTGCTGGAGAATCCAAAAGAAGATCCATTGGTTTGTTGTTCTGTTTCACTTTTGGCTTTATGTGCCTCCAGATCTTTTGGAGGCCATCCCTCTACTACCATACCCAGAGAGAGTCCCATATGTTTAATAATGTCTTTTATTTCATTCAGGGATTTTCTACCGAAGTTTTTGGTTTTTAGCATTTCCTGTTCTGTCTTGGTGACAAGGTCTCCTATGTAGCGAATACGGGCATTTTTCAGACAGTTGGCACTACGTACAGACAACTCCAGATCTTCAACCGGGCGAAATAGATTTTTATTCACTTGCGGGGTTTCTTCTGTTTCTTTTTTCTCTTCCGGTTCAATATTTTCGTCAAAATTCATAAAGACCTGTATTTGTTCTTTTAGAATTTTATATCCCAGAGGCACAGCTTCTTCCGGAGTTAAAGATCCGTCTGTCCATACTTGTAATATTAAGGAGTCGTAGTCTGTTTTTTGACCGACACGGGCATTAGTGACTGTGTAGTTTACACGTCGAATGGGAGAGTGAATAGAATCAACAGGGATGAACCCTACAGGTAGATTCTTTGTTTGTTCAGAGGCTTCAATGTAACCACGATTAAAGTTAACTATGATTTCCGCATTGAATTTTGCATTTTTTTCCAGAGTGGCAATAAGTTGCTCAGGATTGATGACTTTAATGCCGCTGACCAGTTCAATATCGTTTGCTGTTATGAGACCGGGGCCTTCTTTACTTATTTTTAATTTTTTTTGATCTGCATCGTCCTGCTGAAAACGCACTTGTTTTAAGTTTAAAATAATGTCTGTGATGTCTTCCAGAACGTCAGGTATAGTAGTGAACTCATGTAAAACTCCGTCGAATTTTACAGCTGAAACAGCGGAACCCATCATAGAACTCAGTAGAACACGGCGGATGGCATTACCTAAAGTTAAACCATAACCTCTTTCCAGAGGACGAATGGTAAACTTTCCGTAAGTGGGAGTCAGACTGTCTTTATCCAATTCAAAACCTTTTGGTTTAATAAGGTTTTTCCAGTATTTATAATAGTGTGGCTTCAGTTCTATTTTTTCCATTTGTGTGCATCTCCTGTTTTATTTTTCATTCTTTCCTGTCAATAAAATTTACCTGATTAAAAGTTTAGACCCGTCTTCTTTTAGGCGGGCGGCAACCATTATGTGGGATAGGGGTAATATCTCTGAGCGAAGTGATTTTCACTCCGGCAGCAGAGAGAGTGCGTACAGCCATTTCTCTTCCTGTTCCCGGACCTTTTAAGAATACACTCACTGTTTTTACACCACAGTCCTGTGCTCGTTTAACAGCATCTTCCGCCACAGCCTGTGCGACAAAGGGGGTGCCTTTACGTGAACCTTTAAAACCTAATACACCGGATGAGGACCAACAAATCAGCT
Source organism: Bdellovibrionales bacterium (assembly GCA_028283955.1). Classification (GTDB taxonomy): domain Bacteria; phylum Bdellovibrionota; class Bdellovibrionia; order Bdellovibrionales; family UBA1609; genus JANQSP01. The sequence goes on along the minus strand of JANQSP010000055.1, from coordinate 58,105 downwards.
GACCGTTGGGGTCGGTAAAACTGACTTGAGTATTCCCGAATCCGGCATGAATGTAACAATTTCCAACCGGTACATTTTTTTTGGCTTTTTTCTTTTTTGGTTTTCGTACAGACACGGTCACTCCTTAATTAAATAGATTGTTTCTTATTTAGTGGCTTTTTTCTTGTTTGCAACAGTTTTTCTGGGGCCTTTTCTGGTTCTGGCGTTTTGTCTTGTGCTTTGACCACGAACAGGCAGGCCTTTTTTATGACGTAGTCCCCGGTAGCACGACAGGTCCATCAGTCTTTTAATGGATAAGCCTACTTCTCTGCGCAGGTCCCCCTCTACTTTATAGTGTTTTTCAATAATAGCTCTCAGTGAGGCAACATGCTCATCATTTAGGTCTTTGGTTCGCATAGAGTGTTCAAAACCCGCTTTCTTGCATATATCCCGCGCCCGTTTTCTTCCAATACCGTAGATGTAGGTTAGGGCCACTTCCACTCTTTTCTCTTTTGGTAGGTCCACTCCGGCTATACGAGACATGACTTATTATCCTTGTCTTTGTTTGTGTTTGGGGTTTGTGCAGATAACCCGAAGGTGGTTTTTTCTGCGAATCACACGACAGTTTTTACATATTTTTTTTACAGAAGCCCGCACTTTCATTTTACCTGTCCTATAAAAACCTGGTTTTCGTTAGAAATTAGTTTATACATGCAAACGAATGAGCCATTTTCCTGCTCTTCTATTACATATGTATATTTATTACAACTGAATAAATCAAGCTATCATTGAATCTTTTGGATGTCCAGATTTCCGGCAGAAAAAAAGAGCTTTATAGGGTTATTTATATAAAGTGGGGAAGGGTAAAATGAAATACTTTTTTCCAGGGTGTTTGCCCCGTTCCAACAGCTTGTGTATGCGCCTTTTTTGTAGCAGGTTAATGCCTTAAAGGGTATTTTGTGGAGTGATAGAGTTTGTTTGGTTTCATTATAAGTAAAGTAAAAAAAATCTCCTGGAATCCGATATTTATCGGCTCTTTTGCCCTTATTTTTTTAGTTCTCCTTTGCGCTTTTTCAGCTCCGAATCTCTTTTTTGGTGTTCTGTCCTGGATTCAAAATGCTTTTGTGATCAGTATCTCCTGGTTTTATGTTTCGTTGGTATTTTTCTTTTTTTGCTTTTGTGTTTATATGGCATTTGGACCTTATAGAAAAGTTCGCCTGGGTCTGACTTCACGGCCAAAATATACAAGATTTACATGGGTTGCCATGCTTTTTAGCGCAGGTATGGGAACCGGTTTATTGTTTTCCGGTGTGTATGAGCCTCTCTACCATTATTTCTATCCGCCTGTCGGAACAGGAGATACGCCTGAGTCTCTTCAATTGTCCTTTCAACTTACTTTTTTGCATTGGGGGTTCTCGGGCTGGGCTATTTATACTGTGATGGGTCTGGCTTTTGCTTATTTTTCTTTTTGCAAAAGTTTTCCTCAAAGGATCTCTTCTATATGTTACTCCACTTCAAATCAAAATCCTGTAAAAGGGGAGACATCGGGAAGGTGGGGAACGGCAATAGATATTCTGTCTGTTACGGTGATTTTATTTGGAGTGGCCACCACTTTAGGTAGAGGCGCCATGCAAATTAACTCCGGATTAAAGGAGTTGTTTGGTATATCTTATTCCCAGTTGTCTCAAAGTGTTATTATATCTGTTATAACTCTTATAGCCACCCTCTCCCTTCTCTCCGGTTTGGACAAGGGTATTCGTCGTCTCAGTGAACTAAATATACTGGTTTGTATTTTTTTACTTTTGTTTATTCTATTTACCGGTCCTACTGTTTTCTTATTGGATTCCTTTGTGGAGTACTCAGGAGCTTATTTGCAAAATTTGCTTGGCAGTATGACTTGGGTGCATTCTTTGGGCTCTACGGAATGGCGTTCACAGTGGACTATACTTTATTGGGCCTGGTGGATTGCCTGGGCTCCTTTCGTGGGTTTGTTTATTGCTCATATTTCCAGGGGAAGAACCATTCAGGAGTTTGTTCTTGGCAGTCTTCTTATTCCCTCTTTGGTTTCCTGCATTTGGTTTATCGCTTTTGGTGGTACAGCTATTCAGTATCATCTAATAGGAAAAATGGATTTAGTATCTCTTTTAAAGACAGAATATTCCATGGTGGTTTTTGAATTTTTAAAACACTTTCCATTTACAAAACTGATATCCGTGGTTACTCTTTTTGCTGTTGTTATTTTCTTTGTTACTTCATCTGACTCCGCTTCTTATATAGTACATCATATTTCTGATCGAACCGGTAAATCACCCGTTTTTGGTAAAATTTATTGGGCCTTGTTGGAAGGTGTGTTGGCTATGGTATTGATTTATTTTGGTGGAATAGAGTCTTTACAGCTTTTGGTTATTGTTGTTGCTTTTCCCTTTTCTTTATTGCTTTGCTTTATCTGCTATTCCTTTCTTAAAGAACTGAGAAAAGATTTCACCTAGTCAGTAGATGGGAATATAGACAGGAGTTGTTTTCAGTTTAAAGGAGCGCTTTATTGGTTAAAAAAGCGGGTGGTTTTAATCAGGATATGAAAACGGGAAATGTATCTGCTGGACTGTCCATGAAAAGCCCTGTACATTGGTGCCTTCAGAGGTAAGAGTTCATGAATCGTCCTTCTATTATAAAGAAACCTATAGACGGGGAGTCTGTCAAAGAAGATAAACACCCTCAATCCTCCTTTGTGCATCTGCATGTGCACACTCATTATTCCCTTTTAAAATCCTCTTGTACTATTTCCAAATTGGTAAATAAATGTGTTGAGCACTCTCAGCCTGCTGTTGCCATTACAGATTATGGAAATATGTTTGGTGTGTTGGACCTTTATTTCAAAGCCAGGGAAAAAGGAATTAAACCTATTTTGGGTTTGGAAATATATCTCTGTTCCGGGCCCCTTTCGGATAAAAAAAGCTCTCCTTCATCTCGCCATGCCCCCGGTTCTTTTCAAACAAGGAATTCTTCTGTGGTTTTATTGGCGCAAAATGTGGAAGGTTACAGGAATCTTTGTCGAATTAATACGATAGCTTATCAGGAAGGTTTTTATTATGTCCCCAGGGTAAATTATGAAGTGCTGGAAAAATACAGTCATTCAGTTATAGCTTTAACGGGTGGTTTTAATGGGGAGATACCTCAGACTTTTTTAAAAAAAGGCTCTGAAAAGGCTTTGGAAGCTGTCAGGAAATTGAAGAGTATCTATCATGATCGTCTTTACCTGCAATTGAATCGAACAGGATTACGGGAGTGGGATCAGATTAATCCTTTTCTTTTGGAAGCGGGTAAAATAGCCGGTGTGGAAATGGTGGCGGGAAATAATGTGCATTATCTGAACCCGGCTGATCATGTTGTTCAGGATGTCTTATTTTGTATTGGCACTAATAGGACATTGAGGGATCCGGAGCGATTTAGGCTAAAATCAGATCAATTTTATTTCAAAGATTCCAATGAGATGAGAGATTTATTTAAAGATATTCCCAATGTTTGTGACAACACTTTGGAGATTAGTTCCCGTTGCCAGGTTCAGTTTCAACTTAAGAGAGAAGGACGCTCTGTTTATCATCTGCCGAAGTTAAAATGGGAGGAAAAGGCAAAGAGTCCAAAGCAGACATTGAGAGAATTGAGTTTTAAAGGGCTCATGAAACGATGGAAAGAGTTGAGTGAAAGAGAAACGGAAGTAGATACGAAGGATATGTGTAAATACAAAGAGCGTTTGGAGGAAGAGCTTAAAATTATAATTAATATGGGGTTTGCTGACTACTTTTTGATTGTTTATGACTTTGTTCATTGGGCCAAGAAAGAAGGTATTCCGGTAGGTCCCGGGCGTGGTTCGGGGGCCAGTTCTTTAGTAGCGTATTGTCTGGAGATCACGGATTTAGACCCCATGCCCTATCATTTGCTATTTGAGAGATTTTTAAACCCGGAAAGAATTTCACTTCCGGATTTTGATATTGATTTTTGTCAGGAGAATAGAAACCGTGTCATTGAGTACGTCAGTGAACAGTATGGTAAGGACTATGTAGCCCAGGTGATGACTTACGGAAGGCTTCAGGCAAGAGCGGCTATTCGGGATGTAGGGCGTGTATTGGGTATGGGTTATGCCGAGGTGGATCAGGTGGCTAAACTGATTCCGGAACGTTTGGGCATTACCCTGGATGAAGCTACGAAAAATAATCAACGGCTAAATGAATTAATGGAAGCAGACCCTCAGATTGAAAACTTGATGAATTTAGCCCGTCAGATAGAGGGTTTGATTCGTCATGTGAGTATTCATGCTGCCGGAGTTATTATTGCGGATCATCAGATTATCGGTTTTGCTCCTCTGTATCGGGGAGCGGAAGGGGAAAATGTTATTCAATGTGATTTGAATCATTCCAAAAAAATAGGTTTGGTTAAGTTTGATTTTCTGGGTTTGAAGACACTGACTCAGGTTCATTCCGCTTTTCAAATGATTAAGCAAAACAAGGGAAAAACACTATCTGTCAAGGATGTTTCTTTGGAGGATCCGGGAATTTACGAAGTCATGTGTAAGGGGGATACCAAGGGGGTATTTCAATTTGAGGGAGAAGGTATTACCGATTTGATTATCAAAGCTCAGCCTTCCTGTTTTGAAGACATCGTGGCGATCAATGCTTTATTTCGTCCAGGTCCGATGGATATGATTCCGTCTTATCTGGACAGGAAAAAGGGAAGAGTGAAGGTGGAATATTTATTTCCTGAATTGGAACCGATTTTAAAAGAGACCTATGGAGTTATTGTGTACCAGGAGCAGGTTCTGCTCATTGCCGCAAAGATTGCCGGGTACAGTTATGGGGAGGCGGATGTTTTGAGAAGAGCCATGGGGGAGAAGAAAACGGCTGTAATGAAAAAACAAAAAACCAGATTTTTGGATGGAGCCAAGAAGAACAAATATGATTTGAAAAAGTCAGAGAGATTGTTTGACCTGGTTGCCGAGTTTGCGAAATATGGATTTAATAAATCTCATGCGGCAGCCTATTGTGTGTTGGCGGCCCAAACAGCCTGGCTTAAGAAATATTATCCTGTGGAGTTTTTCGCCTCTTTACTTTCTATGGAGATTAACAATACGGATAAAATAGTTCGTTATGTACGAGATACCAGAAAACACGGTATAAAAGTTCTTTCTCCCCATATAAATCACTCTGAGTATTTATTTACTCCTGTGGAAAATCAGATTTACTTTTCGTTGGGAGCTATTAAAGGTGTAGGCCGTTCAGCCGCGGATCATATTATCAGTGTCAGAAAAAGTATGGAGACGGGCAAATTTTTGTCTGTTCAGCAGTTCTTTGAGAAGGTGGATATAAAAAAGATCAATAAAAAATGTATAGAAGCTCTTGTCAAAGCGGGTGCTTTTGATGGTATGGAAATGAACCGAAGGGAAATATTATTTAACTATGATAGTTTGATAGAACAGGTCGATCAAAAAAAAGAGGAGTTTGAATCCGGACAGATTAATTTATTTTCGGGTAATCAAAAACAGGATTTTATGTATGTAAAAAAACTGGAATGGACAGCCTCTGTTCGTTTGGATTATGAAAAGTCAGTGATTGGATTTTATTTAAGTGGCCACCCCATGGATCATCTCAAGCCTTTTATTGGTATTTGTGGTTGCCAGTCTATTTCGTCTGTGGCGGAAAAAGAACATAAAGCCTCTATTTGTACTTGGGGGGTACTGAATGATTTTCGTGAGGTAATGACGAGAAAAGGGGTACCGATGGCTTTTGCGAAGTTAGAGGATGGTACAGGAATGGTTGAAACTGTGTTTTTTTCAGACGTGTATTTGAAATTTGAAAAGCAAATTCGTTCTGTGGGGGAACCTTTGGTTATTAAAGGGACGTTGTCACGGGAGGAAAACACCCGTCTTAGGTTATTGGTACAAGAGGTGGAGTTGGTTCGTAATCAGTTGAATAATCGTTCCAGTGGTATTATTTTGCAGATTAGTGAAAAGGAAAAACATAAGCTTTCCGACTTGAAAGAGGTGCTCACCCAATATGCGGGTAATGTGCCTATTTATTTTAATGTAAAACTGGAAAACCCTTCTAAAATGGTGTGTTTGAAATCCAGTGCTTTAAACGGGGTGGCTTTAAGTTCGCAGTTTCTGGAACAAATTCAGAAAATGATGGGGGGGCATGAAAAAGTGCGCCTTTACTGATAGAAAGATGGATATATATGTATAGAGCTGTTTTTTTGGTTTCTTTTTTGTTCTCTTTTTTTGCTTATAGTGGCGAGACTACTTTGGAGATAGAACAAAGCTCACCTGATGAGGTAAAAAAGGCGGTTCAGACAGCTATAGAGAAAGTGTCTATTGAGATGATGGAGCAGTTTATTGAACCATCAAAATTAAAGGCACAAAGAAGACGAATACGAAAAATAATATCAACATATTCAAACCGTTATATTTTATATACACGCACATCTCCTCCTATTAAGAAGGAGGACGGTAAATCTTTTATCATCCCTGTAACAATCGGATTTTCAGCAGAGAATCTGAAAAAAATTTTACTGGAAGAGGATCTTTTTTACTCAGGAACCTCCCATCTTAGAGTATTGCCGCTTGTTTTGTATGAGGATCTTGTGGAACGTGAAACATATGGGTGGTGGATAAAGAAAAAGGTTAGTACTGATATATCAAGACGAATGAGTGAATTTTATAATAATGTACAGAGTGCATTAATGTCTTATGGCTTTTTTTTAATCAATCCGGAGGTGGCGGGAAGCCGTTACTTTGTTCCTGATAGTTTGTCATTCAAAAAACCCAAAAAAAGGAATGTCTTTAATTTAGCGGGATTTTTTGAATGCAATCTGGTGATGACAGGTTCGGTAAAGATAAGAGAGTCTGATATTAAATCTGTATTGAGTGTGCGAGTGGAGTTAAGCGTTTACCATGCAGACAGTGGACGGTTGTTGGCGGAAGTTGAACGATTTGAAAAAATTCAAACAGATGAAAAACAGTTTGATCCCGTTGCGTATTTTTTAAAACAACAGAAAGATTTTGCAAAAGGTCTCGGGGTGCAACTACAGTCTATTTATGAAGCGGGACAGATTTCAGCTAATTTATTAAAAATTACTGTAAAAGGGAAGATGAGTTACAGAAACTCTAACCGGTTTAGAGAGTTATTAAGCTCAAAAATGAAGAGTGTGGGAGAACTGAAGGAGAATGTCATTAGGTCTAACTCTGTCACTTATATTGCAAATACCAATGCTTCAATTGAAGCTGTTTCAAAACAAATTAAAAAAGATTTGTTTCCCGGCTTCTATGTTCGTGTTTCCCGCGTTGGAAAAAATGAGATTATTTTAGAAGTAAGCCCTAAAAAGTGAGACTTTTCAATTATTTGGGTAAAAAGTGTGAAGGAAAATAATGCACGCAAAGAACAGTCAGGATGCCCGTAATGGCTCTTTGAAAACAGAGGGTGAAGTCAAACCAATATGGAAAGGGAGAATACCTTACAGGGAAAGTCTTCTCTTACAGGAAGAGTTAAAAGCACGGGCCTGTAAAACCCGTCAGGCTTTTTTCATCGGTTTTGAATGTCCTGCATGTATCACTCTGGGGCTGCGAGGGGAAGAGGAGAAAGACTTAAGCGGCGCTGTCGAGGAGTATAAAAAAAAAGGTATAGAGATTGTCACCATTAAAAGAGGTGGGCAGGCCACTTTACATTCTCCCGGGCAATTGGTTATTTATCCGGTCATGGACCTTTTACAGTGGAAGGTTCGGCCTCGGGATTTTTTATCCGTTTTAGAGAAGATTACGGTGGAGACTTTAAAAGAATATGGAGTCCTGGCTGAAAAGCGGGAAAGCTCGGCGGGGCTTTTTACTCAAAAAGGTAAGATTGCGTTCTTTGGTATTCATATTTCCCGTGGGGTCAGTCAGCATGGATTGGCCATTAATGTTTGTAATGATCTTCATCTTTTTGACTTGATTAGAAGCTGTGGTGTATCTCATCGTCCTCATGACTCTATTCACAGTTATAGTGTGCAGCCGGAATTGAAAGAGGTATTTTCTCTTTGGTGTGAGATAGCCCAGTCTTTGTTTTTGAATCGTTTATGATCTATTATTAAAAGGAGTAAATCTAATGAAATTCGCTTTCCCTTCTAATATCTTATGGTTAGTTCTTGTTCTGTGCCTTGGTATAACTTGTGTTTTAATATCCACTCAATTGTTTTTGAGCCCTCATTCCCCTCCGGCCCAAGAGGATGAAGAGGGAATATTCTCTATGATTCCCTATCTGGAGAAATGTGGTGGAAAAGTATATGCTGAATGTGAGGATCAAATGGAGATCTGGAATGAAGGACTCCTTATAGCTAAAAAGTACAATAGACCGATTTTACTTATATATGGAACAGACTGGTGTCCGCCTTGTATAAAGTTTGATAACGTACTTCATGGTGATTTGAAAGCTTACAATAGGTTCTCCAAAAAAGTTGTTCCCATAAAGATTTATGGGGGTCATTTCAATAATAAATCTATTTCCCAGCTACAGGAAAAACTGGGGATTCGTCTTTATGAGTACAATACGGGTTTCTTGGTTGATCCATACACAGAAAAACTTATATCCTCACCTATCTACCTTTCCGCTTTTTCATCCCTAAAAAAATTAGAGAGGGATATAGAAAAAAAATGGCAGCCCTCTCCTAAAATAAAAGTATTGGAGCCTGTTCAGGTCCTTTATAAGAGTTATGAAGATAGGATAGAAAAAACGGACAGTCTTGCAAATGTATCCACTAAATTAGCCAACAAGAAAATCAAAATAGAACTTTTGAATAATTCTATAACCTGGGTTCAAACTGAAGATAAAAAATTTGATTCTTATGTTAATCAAGGGGTAGCCTTTCTTCATGTCTTCAATTATACTGATGCATTACGCTCGTTTAAAATGGCTCACAAAATCGATCCTAGATCTTTATATCCCATAACAGGAATGATTATTAGCTACATCAATATTTCTATAAGGAAGGGGCAGGCTCTTGCCGGGAAATTAGCTTTAGATTCAACACATCTTATAGATTCAGCTTCGCCAAGAGAAAAACTTTGGTATAATCTTGCTCTTTCTTTTCTTGTTGAAAGAGAGCCCCTTCAAGACACCATAAAAAAAGTCTTTCCCGAAATAAAAAAAACATCTGATGCCTATACAGAATTGTTTAACTTTGATCCAAATGATGTAGAAACACTCATTTTAGCTACCAAACTTACAACACAGTCTGATAGCACTAAACAAAAAGACAATTATCTCAAAGCTCTTAAAGCTCAACCTTTACATCCAGGGGCTAATTTCTATCTTGCACTTTGGTATAAGAGTAATGCCTTACCACAGAAAGCTCTGAAAAAGGCGGAAATCCTTGTTCAACAAGCACCTTATAGTGCTCGTGCCGCTCATGAGTATGGTCAAATTTTTATAATTTTAAATCGTTGGTCAGAAGCTAAATTACAGTTTCAAAAAGCTAATGCCATGTTTCTTAATTGGGCAGTTCGGAATCATGCTAAGCCCACGGAAGAGTGGAATTATGGTTATAATCTTGCAAAGCTACACCTGACTCTTGTAGGCCTAGGTGAATTGAAAAAGGCATACCAAGGTTTTGAAGATTCGTGTAAAAATAATACAGATAAGGGTTGGAGCTGTATTGACGCACATATATTATATAACGTTATGGATGATCTCAATAAAGTTCGAAATAGACACATTCAATTCAGTAAAAAAGAGATAAGGTATGAGACACAATTGGCCTCATGGGGCCTTTTGCATGAAATCGCCTTATTTCAGGGAGCCGATTTGGATGCCCTTCCCCTCAATGATAAAGATCCAAAATGGTTAACAAATTACTTAAAGATTCTAAATCGAATAATACAATCCAATGAACAAAAAAAGCTAAGTTCTTCAAAGCAGCAATCCAACCGACAAAAACTTAAACAGGATATCAAAAAATATATCGACGATTTATTTTCCAATAATTCATTTGAACCTTGGAATCACGATACTCGTTGCACAACAACCCCTCTTCGACTTTTATCTGTCACAGCCAGACTGAAGGATCGAGAGCTATACGATATGATCTTAGCCGCTTTTAAACAATATGCCAGTGAATTTAATTTTGATTTGTATAAATATTTCAACAAAAGTGATTACTAAAAATCTTTCTAACTTTTTTTAATAATTTTTTCACTTTTATTTTACAAAAAACGGGAGTGGTTATTTAGATAGACATAAATAAGGGATCAGTATATTCTTTGGAAGTTATGGCGACCCGGAAATCAAAACATTTTCTTTTTCATTATCTGTTAAAACAGTTTCAATCTATTGAGTTAAAAGACTGTCATCTGTTGGTGGGTGTATCCGGAGGTATAGACTCAATGGTTTTGCTTTCGGTTTTAATGGAAGTAAAGAAAGTGTTGAACTTAAATATTTCCGTTGTGCATGTTCACCATGGAGCCAAAGGTAAACGGCAAAAGGATTTTCAGGATCAGGCAGCAGAGACAGTAAAAAACTTTTGTATGAAAAACAATATAAAGTGTTATTCCAATAAAGCTGTTTACTCTGTGAATACGGGTTCTTTAAAAAAAGAAAACAAGGAGATGGGTTTTTCTCTTTCTTCAGGAGTGAACGAGGCGGAAATGAGAAAATACCGTTATCAGGTCTTTTCACATTATATGAAAAAATCTGAATCGGATTTTTTGGTTTTGGCTCATACGGCAAATGATTTGTTGGAGACCCGTCTGATTCGACTGATTCGCGGAACCGGTGGACAGGGCTTAAAAGCAATGGGTGTTAATAAAGGAAAACTTTTACGTCCACTGGTAAATATTAACCGTTCTCGCCTTTTGGATTACTCGAAAAAAAGACAGGTAAAATGGTGTGAAGACCCCAGCAACCGGTCTTCAGAGTATAGCTTTAGAAACTGGATTCGGAATGAGTGGTTACCTCGACTGGAAAAAAAGAGAGCCGGCTCTGTTGAGGCTATGTCTCGTTCTTTGAGTTTAATGGCTTATAAAACCAATAAAGATCAACAGAGAGTACATAAAATTTGCCATGACTTGATTGAAGGTCAAAAGTTAAAAAGAGATTCTGCTTTTTTTGCTTTTCCTTTGGAGGATAAAAAGAAAATTTTGGCATACTATATGAAAAGGCAGGGCCTGAAAAACTATCGTGCTTCACATGTACTGGAGCTGTTGAAACAGATGAACAGACCTCAAAAGGAGTTTACTTTTTCTTTACTTGGAAAAAAGTGGACAATGAGTGCTCAATGGCTACAACTATTATAAAAGAGGTCAAGGAAAAAAGGAACAGAGCAATCTGTCCTTGCAAAATATTCTTATCAGCAATATCATGATGAGCAGGTAATTTTTAAAACAGCACAGATATAAGTATTTCTTATCTGATAATAAAAGAGGTGATGAACAAATGAAACCTTCAGGAAGAAAAGTGTTTTTATTATGGATGTTTTTTTTGGTGGCCGGTCTGGTTTTTTTTCAGATTTATGAGTACCGGCGTAGCTCTTATGTTTCTGACTTTAATTATCCTAAATTTATTCAGGCCCTTTCTGATGAAGAAATAAAAAAAGACTCTATTGTGTTTAATACGAGTAAACAGGAAATTACAGGGGAGCTGACTGAAGCAGGGGTGGCAAAATACAAAGGGGTAAAGTTTCGTATTCAGGGTAATGTGACAGATAAGGGGTTTGAGTTATTACGTAATCAGGGAATTACCCCTTCTTATGTAAATACGGATAATTCATTTTGGACTTCTGTTCTTTTAAACTGGTTACCCATTCTCATTTTTGCCGGATTGTTCATCTTTTTTATTCGTCAACTTCAGATCGGTGGTGGAAAGGCTTTGGCTTTTGGTAAAAGTCGGGCGCGCCTGGTTTCAGACAGGAAGAAAGTAACCTTTAAGGATGTAGCCGGTGTGGAGGAGGCTAAAGAGGAGCTGCAGGAGATAGTGGAGTTTTTAAGGAATCCAAAAAAGTTCACAAGGCTGGGAGGGCGTATTCCAAAAGGAGTATTACTGATAGGTCCACCGGGAACGGGTAAAACTCTCTTGGCTAAAGCCGTAGCCGGGGAGGCTAAAGTTCCTTTTTTTACTATTTCCGGTTCGGATTTTGTGGAAATGTTTGTGGGAGTGGGGGCTTCCCGTGTCCGGGATCTTTTTCTACAGGGAAAGAAAAGTGCCCCTTGTGTGATTTTTGTGGATGAAATTGATGCTGTTGGAAGACATCGCGGTTCCGGAATGGGAGGGGGGCACGATGAGAGGGAGCAAACATTAAATCAACTTTTAGTGGAGATGGATGGTTTTGAAAGTAAGGCGGGTATTATTCTCATCGCGGCTACAAACAGACCGGATGTGTTGGATCCCGCTCTGTTGCGTCCGGGGCGTTTTGATCGGAGAGTGGTGGTTAATGTGCCTGACCTGAAAGGGCGGCATGAAATTTTAAAAGTGCATACGCGTAACATACCTCTTTCCAGTCATGTGGAACTGAAGAAAATTGCCAGGGGAACACCGGGATTTTCCGGAGCGGATCTGGAAAATTTGGTGAACGAATCAGCGCTTATGGCAGCCCGTGTTGATAAAAATCAAATTGAAATGTCAGACTTTGAAAAAGCCAAAGACAAGGTAATTATGGGGAGGGAAAGAAGATCCATGGTGATTAGTGAAAAGGATCGCGAAATAACGGCTTACCACGAAGCAGGCCACACTCTTGTTGGTAAGAGGTTGCCTAACCTTGATCCTGTTCATAAAGTGACCATTATTCCCCGTGGGATGGCACTGGGAGTGACACAAACTTTACCTAAGGAAGACACTTTAAATCTCAGTAAGAGCAAGGCGGAAAATACTTTGGCCTTCTTGTTTGGTGGAAGGGCTGCGGAAGAGATTGTCTTTAAGGACTACACTACGGGCGCGGGAAACGATATTGAAAAGGCGACAGAGCTGGCACGTCGAATGGTATGTGAATGGGGAATGAGTGAAAAACTGGGCCCCCTCGCTTTGGAGAAAAGGGAAGGCCCTGTCTATTTAGGTGTTCAATATAACAAGGGAAGAGAGTACTCGGAAGCCAAGGCGAAAGAGGTGGATCAGGAGGTATATCGTCTTATCGATACCGCTTATAAAAAGGCGGTGGATATTTTAAAAGAAAATAGAAAAATATTGGAGGTGATGGCAAAGGCTTTATTACAGTATGAAACAATCAGCGGTGATGAAGTGGATATGATTACAAGAGGAGCGGGTTTGGACGATCTGGAAAAAAACCGTAAAGAACATGATTTAAAATTGGAGCAGGAGCGAAAGGAATCTGCTGAAAAAATGAAGAAAAAGCAAAAAAAAGATGAACCATCCGGAGTGGATCCATTGGGGGGTCCGAAACCGGTTATCACCTGACTTTTTAACAGGTGAGGAGACAGTGTATTATGTGTGCTTCTTTCTTCATTCGGTTGTCCTGTTTATTACCCGGTATCTTATCTCCAAAAGAAAGTAAGCTATGAGTAAACAGTCTCGTCGTCTTTTTGGAACAGATGGTATTAGAGGAAAATCCAACTGTTTTCCTGTTCGTCCCGATATCGTTTTGAGGGTGGGACAGGCTATGGGTTATTTGCTGAGAAAAAATCATAAAGGTAAAAAAGCTCCCATGGTTTTAATAGGAAAGGACACACGTCTTTCCGGTTATATGCTGGAACAGGCTTTGGCCAGTGGCCTAAACTCTATGGGAGTGTGGGTGCAGTTAACCGGTCCTTTGCCTACACCGGGGATTGGTTTTTTGGCACGAAATATGAGGACGGCGGCCGGAGTGGTTATTTCCGCTTCCCATAATCCATACCATGATAATGGAATAAAAATCTTTGATGCAAATGGATTTAAAATCTCCAGGGATGTGGAGGAAGAAATAGAGTCTCTCGTTTTTTCTGATGAACTGGATAATTTAATAGCTTCTTCTGATAGAGTGGGACGCAGTCGTCGAATTGATGATGCGGCCGGAAGGTACATTGTCCATGTGAAAAATTCATTTCCTCTCAATCATACTCTGGATGGTTTTCGTGTGGTTTTGGATTGTGCTCATGGCGCCTGCTATAAAGTGGCCCCTAAAATTTTTGGAGAATTGGGGGCTGAAGTGTTTGTGATAGGGAATGATCCTAGTGGATATAATATCAATGAGCAGGCAGGGGCTTTACACCTGGAGAAAATGCAGGAAGCGGTATTAAAGAATAAAGCGGATGTGGGTATCAGTCTGGACGGGGATGGTGACAGGGTTATCATGGCGGATGAAAAGGGTCATTTGGTTAATGGGGATTATATCCTTGGAATTTGTGCTTTAAGTTTACAGAAAAAAGGAGAGTTGAAAAATAATAAGGTGGTGGCGACCTCCATGTCTAATATGGGTTTGGAGACTATGTTGAAAAAAAATAATATTCATCTGGAACGCACGGAAGTGGGTGATCGAAATGTAGTGGAATATATGAAGAAAAACAATATTGTCCTGGGAGGGGAACCTTCGGGTCATATTGTTTTTTTGAATCAAAGTACTACAGGAGATGGCTGTGTGGCCGCTTTGAATGTATTGGCTGTTATGTGTGCGGAGAATAAGGCGCTTTCGGATTTAAGATCTGTTTTAGTGTCTGTTCCACAAATTCAAACCGCCGTTCGTATAAACAGGAAAAGTGAATTGAATAGTATTCCAGGGTATAATCATTTGATGGAAAATATAAAGAAGGGATTAAAAGATAAGGGCCGGGTATATGTACGGTATTCAGGAACAGAACCGGTTGTGAGAGTGTTAATAGAAGGAGAGGATAAAAGCTTAATTCAAAATTACGCGGATGAAGTGACTTGTTTTCTTCGTGAAAATCTCAACCCTGCTTGAACGAGAGTCCAGAAAAGGAATTTTTATTAGTGTAAATTTCCTTCAGAAAAACAGCTTTAAGTATGTATCTATTAAATACTTATCTATGAAGTCAAAAGCAGGTCAAAACGAGTTCGGCTTTGATCACAGAGCGGCTGATCCCCGCCTTCGCGGGGATGACGGCTCTGTGGCAAAACGCATGTCTGAGCTTTTGAGCTGACTTTTGACTTCATAGATTATAATTAGTTGGAGAAAATAGTTTATGTGTCACTCAAAGAGACGGCTATATACAAATGAAATAAATATGAGGTTTGATTAAACTATGAAAGAAGATGAAATGATTCCTTTGGCCGGTTCAGCTCAAAGTGCTGAGATAGATCGTTTGGCGGAAAAAGATTATGGTTTAAACGCTGAAGTTTTGATGGAGTCGGCAGGGGTTTTATCAGCTCGGGAAATCCTGAGGAAACATAAAAAAAATAAATCACCTTCTGTTATGGTTTTGTGTGGGCCGGGACATAATGGGGGAGATGGTTTGGTGGTAGCCCGTCATCTTATTTCTGAAGGGATAGATGTTGAGGTATTTTGTCCTGACACAAAAGGTTCCACTCTGGTGGAAAAGCAAAAAGACAGGTTAAGAGCTTTAAACATTACTCTTCATTCCTTGGAGAAAATGCAGAAGATAAAAGAAAGAGGTGAAAAATGTTCTCTTATTGTGGACGCTCTTTTTGGTGTGGGCTTAATGGGAGATATAAAGGGCTTTTATGCAGAGCTAATACAGTGGGTGAATTCATCCGGTAAAAAGGTTATAGCCCTGGATACCCCTTCCGGTTTGGATGTGGATACGGGACAGGTAAAAAGACAGGCGGTAAGGGCCGATCTCACTTTGACTTTTGGTTTGTCCAAGCCGGGGTTTTATCTGATGCAGGGCCCTTATCATGTCGGTTGTCTTAAAATATTTTCTATCGGATTTCCGGATTCTCTTCTGTCAGAAAAGGCGGATACCCATTTCCTGGTGGAAAGGTCATGGGTGGCCTCTCAACTTCCTGAGCGTCAGCCTACGGATCATAAGGCAAAGCAAGGGCATTTGCTGGTATTAGCCGGGAGGGAAGGTTTTATAGGTGCAGGGATTTTGGCTTCCCTTTCCGCTTATCGCATGGGTGTTGGATATGTAACCTGGGCTTCTCCCCTGTGGTCAGATGTTAATCACTTTTCTGAACCTGTCCTAAGTAAAAAAATTCCGGATGTGTTGGCGCAGAAATTATCGGATCCTGAATTATTAAAAAATAAAACAGCGGTGGCTATCGGTCCGGGGTTGGGAACGGGAGAAGAAACGAAGGAGCTTTTGCTGGCTCTAAAGAAAACACAATTACCGGTCGTGGTGGACGCGGATGCTTTTACGGTTTGTGTAAGGGAAAATCTGTTTCCTTTGCCTGCCCATTGGGTTTTAACTCCTCATAGTGGCGAGCTGGCTCGATTATTTGACATGACAGGAAAGGAAGTGGATGAGGATCGTTGTGCTTATGCCATGAAAGCGAGTCAAAGGGCAGGTTGCCTGGTGTTATTGAAGGGGTTTTATTCTGTATTGGCTCAACAGGATAGATGTTGGATGATTCCCAAAGGAAATTCAGCTTTGGCCAAAGCGGGGACAGGAGATGTGTTAACCGGCTTTGTTGGAGCTTTAATGGCTCGCTCTTTGGATGCTTTTTCTGCAGCCGCCGTAGCGGCTTTTGTTCATGGAAGCCTGGCGGAAGAGTGGACGAAATCCGGAAAAGATAAAGACAGCTTGATGGCTCAGGACCTAAAGGATATTTTACCCTTTGTTTTAAAAAAACTCAGATGAATAGCTTTAAGAAGAATTTAAATTTAGAGGACATGAGGGGCTTTGCGAGGGAGTTAGGAACTCTTTTGAAAAAGCCGCAGGTTTTATTGTTGGAAGGTCCGCTGGGAGTGGGTAAAACCACTTTTGTTCGTTTGTTGTTTGATTTTTTAGCGGAAGATGATCGGGGTACTGAAAAGGAAGGGGACGGGAAAGGGCTGCAAGGGGGAGGGCAAGTGGTATCACCTGCTTTTTCAGTTCATCACAGTTATTCAACTTCTTTTGGTGTTATACAACATATAGACTTATATCGTTTAAAAAATGATGAGGATCTGGAATCGACAGGATTTTGGGATGTTTTTTCGGAGCCGGAAAAAAAGAATTTGATCATTATAGAATGGGCCAATCTTTTAAATCCGTGTTCTCTTCCTCCCATTTGGAATTATATAAGACTTATACTTTCCTTTGGGGAATATAAAGAAACCCGTCACGTACAGTTGGAATTTTGGGGTGATGGAAAAAAGTAAAAAAGGTTAAGCTGCGGCTTTATAATTTTTTTCTTCTTCTATAAGTATTTTTGCAAGAGGTTTTGTCCACCCTGTAACTTCATGAAGGTGTTTTTGATGAATAACTCTGTTGGATATTCCCATAAAAGCCCCTATCATATTTTTTGAACTGTTGAATACAGGTACAAGGGTTACGTGCTTGGGGAGTTCGCTAAACCCTCGTGGTGTAAAAAAGTTCTGGTGTTCGGGGTTATCGACAATAAATCCATGGTAAGAACTTCTGGATTTGATAATCATTTTGAATATGGAAGGCTTATCTGTTTTTACCGGTGTAGCAGGGCCTGCTACTGATTCCGTCCATTCCACTGGTTTAAATTCGTTATCTTGATATGAGAAAATGATGGCACCAATGAAGTATTTTTCTGCAATAGTAAGGATTTGCTCATACACCTTATTTTCGTTAGTAGGTCTTAATTGTGTAAGAATGGTTCTATTAATAAATGAATTAAGTAATATAGTTGATTTTAAGAAGAACCCTGATTGTTTTTGGGTATTACTTTCCGGTGTCGTTGGATTGTCTGAACCGTAAAAGGGTTTTTCAGATGCGGAAATTTTTTTGATTTTATGCCAGAAAATCTCCAAATTGTTTGGTAGAGCAAGAACAGGTACTATGTTGGGGTCCTTGGTTTTGTCGGGAGGCTTGATACATCCTGCGAACAGGGTTGAATCCCATTCGTACAGGGGTACAAAGCTTTCATTCCAGTCTTCACGGTCTTTATTACGGTTCCAAAGTGGCTGGTTTGGTGTAATATCATGAAAAAAAGAGCTTTTGAGAAAAGGTATTTTATAATGATGTGTAGCCCAATCTATGTACTTGTCCGGATGCAGCTTTTTATTTTTTAAAGCCCAGACAGGAAAGCTGTCCTCTTGAGAAGAGTTTTTCCATTCTTGATAGTCTTCTTCAGGAAGATTAAGTTGTTTTAGCCATTCTTTTTCCATAAATTGGCTCTTTCTTCGTAGTGTTAAAGTTTTTTTATTTTTCGGAAAAAAAGGGGTTTTTCTTAAATATGTGCTGATTTCGATACACCCTGTGTGGTACTTTTCCTTTTATATGTACACTTTACAGGACGAAAGACGTGTTTATTTAGACTATAATGCAACCACTCCTCCCGCCTCATTTCTCAGTCGGAAAATTCAAGAATGGTTATCATTGTGGGGTAATCCAAGCTCTGTGCATCAAATTGGTCAGAATGCACGCTCTCTATTCTGGTCTTCCAAGCTTCATTTAGCGGAGTTTATGGGGTGTCATCCTCTGGAGTTGATAGCCACCAGCGGTGGCAGTGAAGCCAATAATATGGCCATCAAAGGCCTGTATGAGAAATATTTTCCTCAGGATCCGAAACGAGATGAGATTGTTATATCTAATGTGGAACACCCCAGTGTAAAAGCTCCTGTGGAGGCTTTGCGGATAAAAGGGATGAAGGTAAAATATGTCCCCGTATCCATACAGGGTGAGTTGGATTTATCCGCCTATGAGTCTGCTTTAAGTGAAAAAACGTTTATGGTATCTATAATGTATGCGAATAATGAAACAGGTAATTTATTTCCTGTTTCCAAATTAGTAAAAATGGCTCATAAAGTAGGGGCTTTTTTCCATTGTGATGCTGTTCAGGCTTTAGGGAAAGTTCATTTTAATTTATCCAAGTTAGGTGTGGATACAGCCGGTTTTTCAGCTCATAAGTTTTATGCTTTAAAAGGGGCGGGTGTCCTTTACTGTAGAAAAGGTTTGTTGCCTGGCAATCTGATACATGGGGGGCCGCAGGAGAGAAATCGTCGCGCGGGAACAGAAAATGTGTTGGGAATGGCTTGTTTTGGAGCTGTAGCTCAAAGAGGAGAAGAAATTTTAAAAGAGTTTAAACAGTTGGAGCAAATGAGAGATGAGATGGAACAAAATATTTTATCCTCTGTTTCCGGAGCAAAGGTTTTAGGAAAAAAAGGGAAGCGCTTGGGCAATACCTCCTGTATTCATATTCCCGAGGTACAGGGAGAGACTCTTTTAATGAATATGGATTTAAAGGGATATGCTTTCAGTGTCGGGTCGGCCTGTCATTCAGGGAGTCTTAATCCCAGTGGTGTTTTGGTGGCTATGGGATTGAGTGAAGAAGAAGCTCGTATGGCTATTCGAATCAGTCTGGGTTTGGGAGTGAGCAAAGAGCATCTGAATCGATTTATATCCGATCTTGTTGATTCTGTGAAACGCATTCGATCTTTTTCTTAAATAAGGGGAATATTTTTGAAATTAAAAATTCACCGTGGTTCGTCTGCTGAGACTTCCTATATAGACCTTAAATCTGATGCAGAAATTCATATTATGGGAATATGCGGGACAGCCATGTCTTCTTTGGCCGGTTTGTTAAAAGAAAAAGGGTATAATATTTGCGGCAGTGATCGCCACTTTTATCCTCCTATATCAGATGAATTAAGAAAGATGAGAATTTCCACTGTCAAAGGGTACGAGGCTCAAAATATTCATGCCGGCTTGGATCTGGTCGTGGTGGGAAATGTTATCTCCCGCAACCTACCGGAAACTCAGGCGCTGTTGTCTTCCGGTCTTCCTTATATCAGTTTACCGGAAGCCCTTAATTCTTTTGTCATTGGAGAAAAAAATACCGTTATGGTTTGTGGGACACATGGAAAGACCACTATCTCCTGTTTGGTTGCCTGGGTGTTGCATGAATGTGGATTGGATCCGGGCTTCATGATTGGAGGTGTGTCTGAAAACTTTAAAAAGGGATTTCATTTCAGTGACTCCAATTGGTTTGTCGTGGAGGGGGATGAGTATGATACGGCTTTTTTTGAGAAAACACCGAAATGTGTTCACTATCATTCCACATATACTTTATTAAGTAATATCGAATTTGATCATGCGGATATTTATAGAGATATAAAGGATGTGGAGCAGGCCTTTCGGCTTTTAATGAAAAAGAAAATTTCCGCTTCTTCCTGTTTAATAGCGGGTATTGATTCTCCTTTGGTAAAAAAGCTTATTTCTATTACGGATCAGAAAGTGATTACCTACGGTACAAACGAAGGAGACTGGCACCTGGTGAAAAGAACACCTGTTCCCGGTGAAGGACAGTTGTTACAGGTGAAAGACCCGGAAGGGGAAACGGTGGAAATCCGGACTCCCTTGCCGGGTGAACATAATGCTCTAAATGTTTTATCTGTATGGGTGTTGTCTTGTGTCCTTAACCTCAATAAGGAAAAGGTGCTGTCGGCTTTAAAAAGGTTTCAGGGGGTCAGAAGAAGATTTCAGGTTTTGGGTCACTTTTCCGGAATAACTTTAATTGAGGATTTTGCTCATCATCCTACAGCGGTTCTGTCTGTGTTAAAATCCGCACGGGAAATGTATTCAGGCCGTCGCATTCTGGCTTTGTTTGAACCTCGATCCAATACCTCCCGAAGAAATATTTTTCAAAAAGATTATCAAAATGCTTTATCGCAAGCTGATTTGGTTTTTTGTATGAAAGCTTATAATGCTTCTTCTGTTGCCGAATCAGAGCGCTTTTCTTCGAAGCTGCTGGTTGATAATTTGAATAGACAGAAGAAGGAGAAAAAGAGAGCTTTTTACGCTGAAGATGTAGAGCAGATGGTTGGTCTTGTGAAACAGAAAGTACTAAAAGGGGATGTGATTTTAACTATGAGTAATGGGGACTTTGGGGGTATCTACTCTCTATTGAAAGAGGCTTTAAGTGTATGAGAGGTATATTAAACGTTGCGTTGGGTTCTTTGGCTGGTGTTGCCATCAAAGGAGCGGCGTAGCAATCCTTTTGCGTCAATTTTTTGATTATCGTATTGTCCAGATAAATGTTAGGTGTTTGTTAAGAAGTGTTTTATTCCTTTATCCTTTTCGAAATGGGATTTAAGAAGAAATAAGGGCAAAGTTGTTTGGTGTAACGTGGCTTTTTTTACTTTTGATGCCTGTGTTTTCAACCTATAGATTAAGGTTGAAGGGGTTATATCACAATTGAAAAAGTTAGTGTTGCTTTTTTGCATCTCCGGTTTTTCCAGCGTGGTTCAAGCGCAACTCCAGGATAGTCACTTCTATAAAGTGGATGATGAGGAAATCTCTTCTGATTTTAAAGTGAATAGCTATTGGAAAACTCATGTTGAGGGGACTGTCCTCAAAAACAATTCAAAATTTGAACGTTTGATGAAGATTAAACTGTATGGAAAGTTTAACCTGGAATTTAATTCTTATATGTTCGGTTATTTTGAACCTTACCTGGTTGTAAAGGAAGGGGAGGTTCAACATCTTCGTTTTGTTCGTTCTGAGTCTTCAGTTATACAGATGCACCAGGGCTTTTTTGAGATCAGGCCATTAGAACGTTTTAGTTTTCAAATAGGTGCTATTAACCAGGATTATCTGAGCGCTCCGCTCCTGGTGTCGGATCAGTCTTTTTTGTCCGCTTTGTTAGCTTACTCTTATATAAAGGAAAAGTATGAGGTGCAGACAGTTCTTCAGCTGAGTGCCCCCTCTATCGTGAACTCTTTCAGAAGAAGTAATGAGATTGAAGACAGTCCTTTTTTCACTTCTCTCTTTACTTATAGTGAATGGATTCCTTCCGACTACTATTCTTTTAAAGGTCATGTCACGGGCTTTTATTTTAACAGTTTACCTGCTGTTATCGCATATGAGAGTAAAGGTTATGGAAATACTATTTCCGGGACTCGAAACAGTGCTGAGTTTGTTTATTCATATTACGGGGTTAATTTCGATTTTAGTTCGCAGATCAGGATTACACCGGAAATATATTTCTCTCTTGGTTACAATGGTTTGATGAATATGGGGGCCCCTATTGAAAGAGCTTGGGGAGAGAGAGTATATGGTATTTTGGATATGGACTTTTGGAAATTCGCTAAAATCTATTCCCGTGTGGAGTATTTTTATAATAATTCTGATTCGGCTCCGGCGTATTTTAACGAAGAGAAGTATGGACATAATGACAGGACAGGTTTTTTGATGGAACTAAAGTCTTTTTTTCCGAAAGGAAATTTTGAATTGGGTTTTCGTTATATTTTATCTGATCCTATTCAACAAAGTGTTGTCAGTCCTTCTTCTATAGGGGATCGGCAGCACTCTTTTATGGTTTTTGTGAGTTCCCGTTACTCGTCTCTATAATCTGATATTATATCTAAAGTTCTTTAATATTTTGTCACTTTTATTTTTGTAAAGACAGCTGTTAGTTCTTTTCCAGGGCGGAAGGTAAAAAGTCCTGTTTCTTCACAAGCTTTATATATGAGATGAACATCGTCTTCTCTGTTAGAGCAGCCAAAATGAAATGATAATATTAAGTCAAGGAATTATTGTCTTTTTGTAAATTTTATTACCCCCCTTGATTTAGGAAAAAAAATTTTCTATAGCATCTGTGAAAGCAGGGTTTGTGCTTTAATTTCCCCCCTGGGTTTATTTGTGAAAACTTTACAAAATAGCTACTTGGATTACCAAATGCCTTTGATCCTGTTTCGCCTGTTCACAGTATCTTTATTTCTATTACTTGCCTCCTGTTCTTTTCTTTTTGGGGATGACACAAGAAGATCTACTGTTGATGATAATACGAATAATGCCAGATTTATTGTAGATGAAGTAAAAGGTCGGGTTGTTGCTACCAGAGTAAATGGTTTGCCGGAAGAGATTCAAATATTTTATACAGCCTGTTTTAGAGATCATGTTCATCAGGATAATACTATACAGAATAGTCTTTTTAAAATTCATTTTCATGAGAATTTTGGTTTAAGTAAAAAGGAAAACTCAGCGTCTCATTCAAAAAGAACGAGTGGAAATACCGGAAATAAAGAGAGATCTGATAAGGATACGGAGTGCTCCGAAAGTGACTCTTTCCTGCTGTCATCCAATAAGTCCTGTATTCAGATTAGAACAGATTCCAGTGGTTGTTTTAAATGGACGGAGGTATATCCTTATCATCCTGTAAACCGGTCTGTATGGTTTCGTTATGAAAGAACTTTTGAAGGTACGGGGAAACATAAAGGTACTTTTACCGTACCTATGGCGGTAAACCCCTGGCTTTCTTTGGATCCGTCCGGATCGGCTCTTGAACTTCAATTGGTGGATCTGCTATCCCACCCTGGTGCTATTGATCAAAAGAAGACGCTCATCAGTTTAAAAGAGGAGGATATTCCTCAGTGCCGCTTTTGTACTGAAAATAATAACGATATAGATTGCCAGTTATGTGATTATAAAAAAAGAAGTTTATCCAGTGTTATCTCTCATTTTGAAAGTAAGGCACCTCGTCCACGTCTTTTGTTAAATGAGATAGACGCCAATATTAGTCAGGAGTATGTGCTTGTTCAAAAAGATCATTCTGAGGAGCACCTGAATGCTCTCAAGCAGTTTAGAGTATGTCATGCTGATATAAAGGAGAATTGTGACCCTCCAGGTCGTTTCTTTAAGGTTCGTTTGCAAATGCCACTGAGAATTCAGGTGAGGAATTACAGGAATGAGCTGGAACTTCTTCCTTTAAATCGTGGGAGTTATTCTGTTAAAGCTTATTTGTTTCTTAAAAATGAAAAAGGAAAGCACATTGTTTTGCATAGGGATATGGGGTTTAAGTCAGCTTCATTGACAGTGGGAACAAAGGAAAGGGACTTAACTTCTGAGTTTTACTTTCATGTACCTTATGAGCATTACGGGTTACCGGCTTTTTTAGGTTTAAAGGTGCAGCCGGAGGGGGATTCCAAGGATTTTTTTCTTCCTTTTGAAGGTGTGTTTTCTTTTCCCGGTAAGTTAAGAGCCGTCCTCGGTTCAAACAGTTTACAGCTGGAACCGGCCATCAAAGCTTTCTATGAGAAGAACTCACTTAATGAGATGTCGCTCATAGATAGTTATAACCTGTCGGGTTCCTGGTTGAGCAGAGAGGAGGAGGGTTTTAGAAAAGCGGGATGGGATGTGAGGCTGAATCGTCTTCGTTTTTCTGATATCAGTGTTGAGAAAAATGAATGTCTCACACCGGTGGATCGTACCGTTCGCTATGTTGGTGAAGTATGCATTGTGGACCCTCTGACTAATGATCCCGTTCCCAATACTCATATTACTATTCAGCGACAAAATGTCTTTTTTAGCAGGGATGGCCAGTCTCGGGAAGGAGGGGTGGTTGACATACCTGAAGTAAGGAAGAGCGAGGATTGGGATATATCCGACTTTAAAGAGGGTGAGTGGCAGGATTTGGGTGGAAAGGCATTAAAAAATACGCCCTATATCTCGGATACAAGAGGGTGTTTACAGTGGATGGATAAAATTTACCATAAATGGTATGACCGCGAACATTATTTCGTCAGAAAGATGATTTTTTCAAAAAAGGAATGGGGTTTTGAAGGGGAGAGAGTGATCGCCATCAATCCCTGGCACTGGGGCTTTGTATTCTTCCAGGATATTACTCAGTTGGGGCATAGCTCTATCAGAACAGCTCATTTGGCGAAAGGCGCGGAACGACCGCAAATTATTTTACATGACTTTAGAAGTTTATCACCTGAATTTATCTATACTATTGATCGTTGGTTGGGCATCAATATTTTTCAAAATCTGTTGTTTCTTTTTAGAATCAAAATAGATCGTCCGGATAATATAGCTACCGGGGCCGGAGGACAAAGGCCCTCCTCTCAGGATTCCAGAAGAGGCTATTATTTTCTCCGCCTTATTCTTGTTAAGTCGCACACGGAAGAGACGGCAGGTAAGGGGAATCAGGTTGTTGAGGATGAAAGTTTTAGGAAGCAATACTACAAGATGCATGATTGGAATACCAATCTGGGATGGAAAATAGATAGAGACGGCAATCAAATCGGGCAAATGATGAACACACACCTGGAGTATATCACCCATTTTGATACATACGTACAGGTAAGAGACAGTGTTGTTAATGCCTATACCAACTTTTTGTTTGATCTGGATCAGTTTATTTTTATAGGTTCAAACAATCGTCTTATTGTGCAGCTTTTACCTACGGATCCGAAATATTATACCTATTCCGGTTCTTGTAAGGTGGACCCTTCCAGGTCTTCTTTCGTGCCTTTTACTGAGCATGAGTTAATAGCCCGTCCTTTTATGGGTACTTTTGTTCCTGGTGATTTGAGGAACTGGAATATTTTTAAAGTGTTAAATGAGTACACGAACCTGGAAATTACTGGTAATGGTGCCGAGCAAATGCAGTTGGATATGGACCCCTGGCAGCTGGATCAGTTTATTAAAATGGGAAAAGAGTATAGTGTCGTGCTAAAAGGAGAAGCAGCAGAAGAAGAAGAAAAGGTTATTTCCGAACATGAGTTCTTTACAAAGTTACAGAGCACCTTCCTTGTGAACACAGGTGAATGGAGTGAAACGTCTGTCGCTGTGATAAAAAGAACAGGTTCGGTTCTTGAGAAGCTGTATGAGGATATGAGTAAGCTATTGGGAACAAAGTGGGATGACAGTACAATATCTGATTTTGAAGAACAAAAAAACGCTCTTATCGAAACTATTCATGGAACTATTACATTTGCCTCAACAGCTCTTAACGGGCCGAGTAGTGATGATAGTAAGGAAAGAAATTTTTTCAGGGAATTGATTAATATTTTAAGAGGATCTTTGGCTTTTCTGGAAAATTCGGATATTTCCGAACCGGATCTAAAAAAGGTACTAGAGGAGGACAGAAAGAAGTTCATTAATTTGGCAAGTGAGTCTTTTTCCGTACCTATATCTATTTCACAAAAACAAAATTATTTGAGTCGCAGGGAGAGTGAGAGAAATAAATGGTTTACTTCTGATATCTCTTTTCCGGATGATCCTGCAGAGTGGTCCGCTTTTAATATGAATTTGTTTGCTAATGATGAAGGTTTAAAAGTCATTACTCTGGATGATGACACTTTGGTGAATCGTTTTATAGGCGATTTGCAGGCAACAGCTCAGTTACATAATGAATATCACTTTAACCATAAGGCAAATGAGGAAAAACAGAAAGCTGTACGTGATTCCCGGTTGGGTGGTGTTATGGAACGGGAATTATATTTTCAAATAAGGGAGCAAGAGGGAAGAGCATATGAAGAATTAAATATGGAAGCTCATAGCAGGCTGGTGGATGAATATGGAGAATACAGCCAGGCTTTTTGGAATAATTTTGAACTTATAGAAGGGGATGATTACTTTGCTATAGATAAAAAAATAAAGCAGATGTTTATACCTGATATGAACAGATCCTGGTTAAATAAAGTGGTTATGGAGGGTGTTCACGCTTCCACTTTGCAAACACCGGAAGTCATGTCGTTCTTACATTCTCTTTGTGGTTTTTGGTTTGATAAGTTCTATCAGGAATATCTTGAACAAAGGCAATTGGATAGTATTTACCTTAAGCACATGGAACATTTTAGATATTACAAAGGGACTTTACAATATTTTTTAGAAGAGAAAGATGCCGAGGAACAGTATGCGGATCTTTATAGAGCTATGCAACAATACAGTTTATTGCCAATGGAGAAAACCTTACTGACTGTGGAAAATCCTTTTCTGGTTCACGATGTAAGCGAGCCGCCTCCTTTGTGGGAGAGGCTGTTTTCTTCGGAAGAGACAGAAGAAAGTGAAGAAGAGGAGCCGAATACAGTTGTACAGTCTATCTATAAAGATAAGCAGCTGGCTTTGAAAAGAGCGAATGAAGATCAACAAATGGTGGCTCTGTCGGGAGCCATGACAGCCAGGCCCTTTATAAATGCCCTTAGATCATATCGCCATCCTTATTTTAAATGTGTCGCTAATCCATTTAATTTCTTTCATATAGAAAAGAAAGTTATAGTAGGGGATATTGGCTCTGATTATTCTGATCTTATTTATGAGTTTGGTCAGACCAGAAACTTTAATGTACAAAGGGCTTTTGATTATGCTTACTCCGCTACCTGGTCCATGTCCCGTTCTTTCTCCACTTCTCTTGGAATGGGATTTACCTTTTTAGGACTGGCAGGAGGGGGACCGAAGTTTCTGCAGAATATACTGAGTCCCTTGAGTGTTGTAAGTCCTGTTGTTTCATTTGGTGGTTTTGGTTTAAAAAGTGATTGGCAAACCAGTCGTTCGGAATCAGATCAAAATCGTCGGCAGCAGTCTTTGCGTTTTGCCGATGAGTCTTTATATTTAAATGTGAATCATTCTGCGATATCCATTCGCTTAAAAAAATATCGTCATTGTCTGGTGGTAAGGGCACAAAACCTGGCTTTCGATGGATATGATACAAATATGGTATGGAAAGAAGAGTTGAAAGATAATTTTATTCATCAGATTCCCTATATTAAATCAGGCTTGATGCTTTGTTCTGAAGATATTGACGAAGCGGAAGTGGCGGAACCTTTTTATATAACGGAAAACTACTTTTATCTTTATCAACCTATAGCGGGTGATCGGGGGCAGTTTCACAATTTACTCAGTTTTAGAAACCGGC
The DNA here is from genome assembly GCA_028283955.1 of Bdellovibrionales bacterium. GTDB lineage: Bacteria > Bdellovibrionota > Bdellovibrionia > Bdellovibrionales > UBA1609 > JANQSP01. The sequence goes on along the minus strand of JANQSP010000055.1, from coordinate 30,458 downwards.
CTTATGTTTTATCTATAAGAGGAGCAACAGAGTTGGAAAAATTCACTTTTCTCACTCATGCTTTTGTCGAAGCGGATAAAATACAAGGAGTGGAGGATTATGATCCGTATGGATTGCATACCAACTCATATAATACGGTTTCCAAGCCGGCGGATGGTATGCGAAGGGTGATTCAACAGGCTAAAGTGTGGAACAGAACAGGATTTTACCCGGGGGTTTATGATATGAGGTATGATGAACAACATCATTACTTCAGAGACCCCGAAGATAAGAAGAAGGGCATGTTTGAAAGATTTGGTGAGTGGTTTGTTGATAACAATCCTTTTGGTTATATCGGTTTTGATAATTCAAATGCTTTACCTCAAAGGGGAGGACAGCAGTAGTGTGTTGTCTTTCAGGTTAAGGTAAAAAGTCTGTTTTTTTTGTTCCCCATGTTGTACCAGTGGGAGAGTCCTGAACTTCTATATTCATATCCATAAGCTTCCTTCTTATTTCATCCGCTTTTTTAAAGTCTTTGCTTTTTCGGGCCCGGGTTCTGTCTTCCACCAGCTTATTGACTTCTTCTTTACTGATATTATTTTTTCCAAGGAAAATATCATCCAGTTGTTTCAAAAATGAGACAGGGGGTTCCTGAAAGAGGCTCATTATTTTTCCGTACTTTATAATTATACTCTTAATATTTTTGGCGTATAAAATGATTTCTTTTGTTTGGGATTCAGAGTGACTTCTCTTTTCATTAAATTGGCGAATAAGTGTAAATATTATAGAGAGGGTGGTGGGCGTATTCAGATCATCATTTAGACTGTCTTCTATTTGTTTTTCCGCTGACTGCACTTCCGGCAGGGTTTTTTCTTTATCAGTTGCTGTCTCCTCTGAAACTGCCCTAACTAAGAAGTCGGCGGTTTTTAAGAAAGTGTAAACTCTGGAGAGAGCTTGAATGCATTGGAGGATTTTTTTTTCTGATACCTCTGTCATGGAGCGATAATGTGAAGAGAGCACCAGGAACTTAAAAATTTCTCCGTTGTATTCTTCCAGGAAGGACCTCATGATACTGACATTACCTGTGGACTTGGCCATTTTTTCCCCGCCAAAGGTGAACATATTATTGTGGACCCAGTATTTGACAAAGGGGCCTTGTCTGGCTCCTTCCGCTTGAGCCAGTTCATTTTCGTGATGGGGAAAAATAAGATCTGTTCCCCCTCCGTGAATATCAATATTGTTTCCCAACAGGGAAAAAATCATACTGGTGCATTCGATGTGCCAGCCGGGTCGTCCCCGTCCCCAAGGGGCATCCCAACCCGGTTCCTCCTCCGTGCAGGACTTCCACAGGGCAAAATCTCTTGGGTCTTGTTTTCTTTCATCCACATCCACCCGTGCGCCACTTATCAGTTCATCTGCTTTTTTCTTGCTGAGTTTTCCATAATCGGAAAAGCTTTTTACAGAATAGAAAACATCTTTACCTACTTTATAGGCCTTTCCTTTTTTTAACAGAGTATCAATGACTTCAATCATGTTTGGTATAAACCGGGTGGCCTGGGGATTGTGTTCGTGTTCTTTTAACTTAAGAGCCTGAAAGTCTTTCTTAAATTCAGCTATATATTTATCCGCTATTTCTTTCATTTGTTTGTTTTCTTTTTTGGCGCGATTGAGAATTTTATCATCCACATCAGTGAAGTTGTAAGCATAGGTAACCTGGTACCCATTGTATTCCAGCCATTGTCTCAGAAAGTTGAAAAAGACGGCCCCTCTAAAGTTACCAATATGTAAAAAGTCATATACGGTGGGACCACAGCAGTACATTTTAACCTGAGGTGGATTTATGGGATTAAAAACTTCTTTTTTTTGACTTAAGCTGTTGTAAATAAGTAGAGGCATATTATTTATCTCCGTCGTTGTGAATGGCTTCTACAGGACAGGCTTCCATAGCTTCCTGGCAGAGGTCTCTCTCTTCCTGATTTTGGGGTTGTTGGCAGACATAGGCCAGACTTTCCTCTTCGTCTATTTTAAAGTGTTTTTCAGCCACCAGGACACAAGCATCACAGGCAATACATTCCTGGTCCACATAATAGGGGCCAGGCACATTATTTTTTGTTTTATTTTCTATTTTATGCATAGCTATAAAATACTATATATGAATTGTAATAATTGCACAGTCACTTGTAAAACACAGGTTATTATTAACATAATCCTAAAATATAATAAATATGTTAATTTTTAATTTAAAAATTGACAGTAAAGGGTACTGTACTGCTATGTTTTGCTTTGTGAAACCGGTTATTATATTTATTGTTCTTACCTGTTGTGCTGCTTATGCTGCGGATAATGATGCCGGAGGAGTAACACCATATAGAACCACTATTTCAGCTGTGGGTGGAAATGGCCAGCCGGTCGATAGAGATTCTTTAATAAATCAATTTACAAATACAAAAGCTTATTCTGAGAAGAGAGACATTTTTAATCAGTTAGTACGTGAACAGGATCTTGTTACAGGGATTGTTAATTTGTTGAATAGCCAGAAAAGCCCGCAGTTTAAAATGCAGATGCTTCAATTTCTTCTTGAAATGAAGAGAGCCAATGATATGAGTAACTATAATTATGGGGCTATCTTATTTGGCGTGATCAGTAATCAACCGGAGTATAATAAATTTTTAAACCCTTTAATTCTGGATCAGTTATCTACAGACATTATAACTGAATTTGGTATGGAGGAGTCTTTAGTCAGTGGTAGTGTGTCTGTGACATTTCGGTTGTTTCTTCTTAGAAAATATCTGGATCAGGATGTATGTACACAATCTGTTGTTTTAGCCACTATAGATATAGTTAAGGATAATGAGCAGGATATTCGTGAGAGAGAGGAAATATTGGATCTTTTTTTCAAGGTGTGTAATCAAAATGGTAATTTTGAAAGTGCGATGACTGCTTTGACTGTTGAACCTCAGTTGGAATGGGCTTTAAAAGAAAAAATTATTTTGTCGCATGATCCTGATTATAAACGTATATGTTCTGATGCGGTCTTAAATCATCTTCAGTTGTTTTTTTCTGACAATAGGGATTGGCATGTTAGAGATGCTATTATATGGATCTTGGCTGATGTAAAGGGGGTTTGTGATAATAAAATAATTTCTTTTTTCTCCGGTTTTGTTCAACAAAATTCAGAGGGAATGTCGATAGAATTGTTGGATTTTCGTCAGACTATGATTCAGTCTATACTTTGGTCTTTGGTGCGTGTGGGTTTTAGGACTCAAAATGAGAGTGTTATTTCTGAATTAAAAAAAATGGCTATGAAGTATGATATGAACCTCTACTTTCGTATAAGAGCTGTTGAGGCTTTACAGGACTTGAGTATTTATTTTAGCTCAGCGGCCCAGGCACTTTATGAAATTGTCCGGGATAATAAACGAATTCCTGAATCTGACTTTGTCACTTACGAACAAAGAATTCGGGATGAACAGGATACAAAAGTGCGGGATAGTGCATTTATAGCTTTGGTGGAACTTCTAACGAACCCTACTTCAGATTTTTTATCGTTTCTCTCTATACATCAGGAGGAACTGGACTCGGATCAACTGTATCGTCGTAAAGCTTTTATCAATCAACCCATACCGGAGGATCGTTTGGATATGTATGCCCGACCCGCTTTGACTCAATTGGGTGATGATGAGACAGTGGATGAAAAGTATCATAGATACATTCAAACGAATGGTTTGGATATTTCTCATTAACTTACAGTTTTTCTGTTTACTATATTGTTAATCGTTTATTTTTTTGACAGTTCAAAGTCCAGTAATTGTACTTTTATCTAATGTGAACTGTTTTTTCCGAACCAAAGCTCTTTTTTCGAGAGAAAACGCATTTTTTACTTGATAAGTGATATACTTTTAATACAAAGTAAAGCTCCTCTGTTGGGTAGAGGCTCAGAGGTTAGGTTTTTTTAATTTAGTTTGGCTTATGAAAAATTTAATCTGTTTTTTTATTTTTTCTATTTTTTCATTCTACACTTTCAGTATTGAAATCAGTAACGATCTTTTTATTAAAGGAGATACTGATGAAGGTGAGATTGTGGAAACGGACGACATAGAGGGTGGTGATTTTGATTTGGCGGGGCCGCGTATAGAAAAAGTATATAAAAAGCACAAAGTGATAATTAAAAGAGACCTATCTTCTCTAACTGACGCTGTTAAAGATTTATCAAAGGAAGAATCAGCAATGAATACATCTTTAAACGGGGAGTTATCAAAACATAGAGGCTTGGCCTCTGACGAAGAGTCAACCGATTATGAGGAAGAATCCGCTAACTTTGTGGATTATGGTGATTATGAAATTCATTGGAATAGAGAAGAAGACTAAGCTCTCTATGTCACCCAAGTAAAAATATTCTCATTTTTTCTCTAGATTGATTCCATTTAATAAATACTTGTTTAACGGCAACACAACATTTACTATATTAATAAATATAAAAAATCATAGCTTATGAAGATATCAAAAATTAATATAAAATGGACTCTTGTATCTGTCATTTTTTGCCTATCCGGCTGCACTTCCCCAAACACTCAATCTCCTAAACCAAACCAACAATTACCTACACAACCTGTAGTAGCCATGACTGTAACCTGTCCTGAAAAAGAGGGTTGTAACATAAATAATTATGAAAAATACATTTATAGTTCAGGAACAAAATGTAAATTGAGTTGTGTAAAAGCATCTGGAGTAGATGCAACGGACTGGGCTTGGGATAATATACCTTCAAAGTATTCCAAAGGATGTAATGATTTTAAAGATGTGAAATTAGTATCTACATTTTTTATTTGTGCAGAATTAATCGGATTAAATTGGAGTAAAAAAGATCTCACTAACTCAGACCTCAGTGGTGCCAACCTGGCTTACGCAAATCTACAAGGAGCAATACTAACTAATACAAATATGAAAGAAACACTGGTTATTGGGGCAAATTTAGATACAGATTTAACCACCACTGATCTCACAGATGCCATTTATAATGAAAAAACGAAGTTCCCTCAAAATTTCTCACCAAAAGAAAAGGGAATGATTAAAAGTAATTAAGACAGGAAGGCAGAAAAGTACTATAAGTTTTACACTTTGAATCTGCACACTGTCTTTATGCAGTCTCTTGTATTATATTCTCACTTATAAATTATATATGGTTAAGATATGAAAAATATTTTTTTGTCGTTTAGTTTTTTTTTATTATTTACGCATGCCTTTTTTGCCTATTCTTCTGTTGAGTCAGGTGAGTTGCATTCTGTTTTGAGTAAGGAGATTTATAAATATCAAAAAGAGGAAGCTCATCTTGCTTATTCCGTAGCAAGTATTTTTAATAAACACACTTCCGCCACCGGGACCGCTTTTTTTATTAATTCCAATAGATTGGTCACCAACTTTCATGCTGTTTGTTGTTTTCGTGAACCTGTTAATGAGACTTTATTTATCTCTACATTCAATCAACAACAGGTGGCTGTGAGTAATATTGTTTATTTGGATCCGTATAATGATTTAGCTGTTTTGGAACTGGATGATTTTTCTTCAGAATATTCTTTAACACTTGATGAAGCTGACTTTTTTCAGGAAGAGGAGAAAATTCGCACTTTCGGATATGTGGCTGATTATCCTGACCTTACCCGCTTAAAAGGAGCGATGATTGAGAAAGGAGATTATTTTAATACGGGCATGTTAAATTTTTATGAGATTGATGGGATGAGTGGGGCTCCTGTTTTAAGAGAGGAAGAGGATCTGGTAACGGGTGTTGTGTTTATTTCTTCTTATAATGTTGGCTTGATTACTCCTGTTTCAAAGGTTAATGAATTGATTGCAACAGGAAAAGTTTGTAAAGAGGAAGAGTCATGTCAGTTTACTGCTGTAAACAGTTTATTTACCAAGGCTAATCAGTCAGACCCACACGCCCAATTTATATTGGGTAACTTACTCAATAGGGGTTTGGGTCCTTATTTAGCGTACTATGTGGAAGAGCTGGGACGAGACATACAGTTAAATAAATTCTTATGGTGGTATTTGGCGTCTGAGTCCGGGCATATTGAAGCCCTGCTTAATTTTGGCTTGTCTTTGATAGAAAGAAGAAATCAACGTGATATTAAGGAAGGTATTCAAAATATTCGGATAGCCGCTGAAAAAGGCAATGTCCCTGCGAATTACGTTACAGGCATGCTACTACAAACAGTATTAAGTGATGAAGAAAATGCGTTAAGCAAATCGGAATCCCATCTTGTAATGGCTGCTTCCAAAGGGCATGTTTTAGCTCAGTTTGACTTGGGAAAGTTCTATCGTAAGAAATATGAGGAAAGTGATACAGATGAGAAGAAAGCACTTTATAAAGAGAGAGCTTTGTTTTGGCATGGAAAGGCGGCAAGGGAAAATAATTATTTTCCGGCGGCTAAAGAAATTTTGGAAATAACAGGCTCTACAATGCAAAAAGAGTAAACAACTCATTTATGTAAGAGGAGGCAATTATTTTTGACTTTGTTTTTGTGTTCTAAATATTCAGTATAAAAGATAAAAAGAATGTTTAGGAAGTTGTGTCATTACTGTTTTACCCTTAAGCATTAAATATAAATGTGCTTTAATGTGTCGATGCTGGATAATAAAAATAAAATTGCCTTAAAAGTAAAAAAACTGTCTCATTTTAAGGGAGAGCTGCCTGCATACCAAAGTGTGTGGGCCAGTGGTTTTGACATTCGGGCTCAACTGGAGTTGCCGGTCACATTGAGTCCTTTACAAAGGGATGCTATCCCCACTGGCTTGATTTTTGAGATTCCACCTGGCTTTGAACTGCAAGTGCGCCCTCGTAGCGGCTTAAGTTTAAAAAAAGGCTTATCCGTACCTAATTCGCCCGGAACCATTGACTCTGATTATAGAGGAGAGTTAAAAATTATAGTTATTAATCTTTCAGATAAAGACGTAATCATTGAGGATCAACAGAGAGTGGCACAAGTGGTTTTGTGTCCCGTATTTCAAGCTCAATTGAAGTGGGCGGATAATCTGAATGCTACAGAGAGGGGAGTAAAGGGATTTGGTTCAACAGGTGTGTAAATATAAAATGAAATTATTTTCGACTGTATTTTTTGTGTTTTTTATATTTTCTTTTTCAGGATCTGCAAAAGAAAAAAAATCAAAAGTTCTTCCTTCTTATCTTCAAAAGGCTTATGTCATTCAAAAAAATGCTTTTGTTTATACCAGACCAAATTTTGATTCCATTCAGATAACTAGTATACCGGCCGGAACAATGGTCACTATTTCCAAAAAAATTTATCGACCTGAGACCCGTTTTGGCACTTTTTATCGTATTTATATTAGTAAACCAAAAAAAATAAAAGCCTATATTTCTGAAATAGATGTAGTGCCTCGTTATGTTAGATCGGGTGCTCAGTTTAAAATTAATCCCTCATTTGATCAGGTGAAGAAAAAGCTAAAATACGTTAAAGATTTTCAATTTAATGCTGAACCGGATGCAGGGTTGGATTTTAGTGATACACCTCTTTCAAAAATGAGATTTATTGGTATGACTGCATCCTATTCCTGGCTTACTTATAAGTCCAAATCTTCATTTTTTCCATCCTGGTTTTTTGGTTTAAAACTCAGTGGGGCGGGTATTCCCATAAGTAATGTGATTACTGATATAAATTTAATGTTTTCCTTTTCTCCACCTGTTATCGGAGGGGATACTTTGAAAAACGGTTATGTTCTTATGGGAGATTTTTTATTCAAGATGCCTTTATTTGAAGCTCCTTTCTTTTCTTTTCAGTTAGGTGCGGGTGTGATGGCTAAATTGAAAGGTGCTCTTGCCCCTTCAGATCCGGCGCTTTCCGAAGTGGGCGCGGGTGTGGCAGGGTCCGCATCCTTAACTTTGAAAATGAGTGACAGGTTTTCTTTTTTAATGGAAGGGAAAGGGTATTATGACCTGTCGGAGCAGGGAGTGGTTCCTGTTTTGGTTGGAGGTTTGTTAGTTGCTTTTTAATTTTTTATTTGAGACGAGTTGGGGGAGTAAGTAATGTTAAAATCTATTCATCAGCTTCCACAGGAGGTGGTTAATCAAATAGCTGCGGGAGAAGTGGTTGAGCGTCCTGCCAGTATGGTGAAGGAACTTGTTGAAAACAGCATGGATGCCGGGGCTTCTAAAATTGAAATTCATTTTTCTGAAGGTGGTCGATTTGTTCAGGTGAAGGATAATGGGTGTGGTATTAGAGACTCTGAACTAAACCTGGCCTTATCCCCGCATAGCACCAGTAAGATATCCTCTTTAAAAGATATTTGGACCATTAACAGCTATGGGTTTCGTGGAGAGGCGCTGGCCAGTATTTCTGAAGTAAGTGATTTTACTTTGGTGTCAAAAACGGAAAATCAGGATCAAGCTGCCCATTTAAGAAGTGAGTTTGGAAAAAAAAGGCCCGTGGAGCGTATAGCATCAGAAAAAGGCACTACTGTTATAGTAAAAAATCTGTTTCAAAATACTCCAGCCCGATTAAAATTTTTAAAATCAGAAGCTTCGGAAACTAATTTAATTAAAAACACTATTAAGGCTATGGCCCTTTCTCATCCTCAAGTGGAGTTTAGAGTACTGCATAAAGGTAAGTTATTGTTTTATTGGCCGGCGGCGGAAAATTTGCAAAAAAGAGCAGAGGAAGTGTTATCTTTTAAAAACACCTTTTATACCAAAACAAAATATAACGATATAATGGTGGAAGCTGTAATGTGTGCGCCTAATGAAACAGCCGCTCACCGTCGTCAGATGTGGTTTTTTATAAGTGGGCGATGGGTGGAGGACAGCACAATTCATTCAGCCGTAATGTCTGCTTATCGGGGATTATTGATGCATGGGGAATATCCCCTGGTGGTGTTACATCTTTCCTGCAGACAGGAGGATTTGGACGTAAATGTACATCCGTCAAAGTCCAAAGTGCGGTTTAAAAACTCCTCTCCCGTATTTAAAGCCGTTCATCATAGCCTTCGTGCTGTATTGGAAAAAGCCCCCTGGATTAATAACAAAAGGTCAATGCAGCAGAGTCAGGAAACAGAACTGAAATTTCCAAATGTTGGATTTGATAAAACTCATTTTCACAAGAAAGACTCTGGTTTTTATGGTCATTCCGATAAGTCCCGTTTTCAAAAAGATTACTCTGCTTCACCTTCTTCTGACAAAACGCAGGACTTTTATGAAACTTCTTCGTCTTTAGCTTCCACTATACAGAATATGGACATGAAACCTGCTCTTGTTAAGGATTCACTTTCCCGGGAAGTCCAAGAAGAGAAAGAACCGGAAGGAAAGCAGGGCTATTGGTCGTCTCTATATGTTTTGTCACAGGCGCATTTAACTTACATTCTGGCTCAGACTCGTGAGGCGATTGTGTTTATTGATCAGCATGCCGCTCATGAAAGAGTGCTTTACGAAAGGTTAATGCTATCCTGGAATACAGGAAAGGGAGAAGTGCAAAACCGTCTTATACCTCTGGTTTTGGACCTGGATGAGTCTTTGGTGAAACCCTTGTTATCTGTTCAAAAAGAGCTTTTGAAAATAGGAGTTGAGGTGGAGCTTTCCGGACCGGACGGGCTGGTCATTCATTCTGCGCCGGCTATTTTAAAGGATGTGGCTTTACAAAAAGCCCTGGTGCAAATGGCTGATGAAATGAAATCATTGGGCGGCAGTTTTGCCATTGAGAACAAGGTATCTGATTTATGTGCCACTATGGCCTGTCACTCCGCTATTCGGGCCGGACAGGCTTTAAGTAAAGATGAAATGAAGGAACTGTTGATTCAAATGGATGAATTTCCACTTTCCAGTTTTTGCCCGCATGGCCGCCCTGTTTTTGTGGAATATCCCCTTTCCCGTCTGGAAAAAGATTTCGGCCGGCGGGTTTAATTTTTTGAGTGGGTTATGAATAAAAAAGAGAGCTTGGGACAAGAGCCGTTGGTGGGGGTTCCAAAGCGGGATTCTTCGGGTTATTCTGTCATTTTTTTATTGGGACCCACGGCCGTGGGTAAGACTGATCTTTCTTTTTATCTGGCTGAGAAACTTTCCGCTTCTATTTTAAATTGTGACAGTATCCAGATGTATAAAGGTTTGGATGTAGGTTCAGCCAAACCGGTAGAGGAAAACAAAAAACATACCTGTTTTCTTTTTGATGAGTGGGAGCCTCCTTTTACCTGTACAGCCGGAGAATTCAGAAAAAAAGCTCTGGCTATTTTGGAGCGGGAATTGGCTCAACGTTCTGTGCTGGCTGTGGGAGGAAGTGGTTTTTATATTCAGGCTCTGGAAAAGGGGATGTATTCTGTTAAACCGATCAAGCCGGAGATAAAAACGGAAGTGAGAAAAATGTATAAGGAGAAGGGATTAGCTCATCTGTATAAGATGCTTCAGTTTTTGGATCCGAAATACGCAAAACAAATATCACCCCAGGACAAATATAGAATTTTTAGAGGGACTTGCCTTGTTCTTTCTGAGGAAAAACCGGTTTCTCTTATTCGCTCCTCTTTTCAGGCGCAAAGGCTGCCCTGGCCCTATTTGAAAATAGGGTTACATCTTCCGCGGGAGGTTTTATTAAAAAATGTTCAATTCAGGACGGACAAAATGATTGAAGGCGGGCTATTGGAAGAAGTACAGGGTCTTTTAAAAAAAGGATTGGCAGATTGGCCTATTATGAAAAGTGTGGGGTATAAAGAAGCCGTCTTGTATTTGCAGCATAAAATCACCAAAGAAGAAATGAAAATGCATATAACCAATAGAACAATGCAACTGGCAAAAAAACAAATATCCTGGTTTAAAAGAGATAAGAGCATCAAGTGGTATGTATCCGAACGTAAAAACTGGCCTGTCATCTATCAAAGAATCAAAGAGCGTACTCTTGATTAAGGCAGGAAAATTTACATTTCCGGATTTATTCCTATTGCAGTTCCAATAAAAACCAATTACATTTTTAGTACTAAGGTGATCTTTTTTTGGATGTGTGCAAAACATAAATGAGGGTATGGTAATGAAAAGTATGACCGGGTATGGTATTAGCCAGTGGAAATCAAAAGACTGCTATATAGAGATTATAGTGCAGAGCTATAATGGCAAGTACTTTGAGTTGCGGGTGCAAACACCTGCTTTTTATAACTCATTGGAAGGGGAATTAAGAAAAGAGCTGCAAAAAAAATTCATACGTGGGTTTGTTAGTTTATCAGTAACCCGCAGTCCTTTATGGCCTGTAAAGAAGACGACAGTGAAGTGGAATAAGGGGCAGGCTTTGAAATGGAAGACTCTTTATAAAAATATGGCTACAACATTAAAAATGAAATATGAAATGAGTTTGTCCAATCTGGCTCAACAGCCAGGGGTGTTGGAGGTGACTGCTCAGCCTGCTGTTATCTCATTACAGGAGAAGAACAAGGTAAAGATGCTTGTGCGTAGGGCGGTTGATTTATGTAATAAGGAAAGGGAGCGTGAGGGGAAAGCTTTACAAAAAGATTTTCAAAAGAACTTAAACCAACTTATGCTTTCTCTTAAAAAAGTAAAATCTCATGCTCTCAGACAAAGCAAGGGAGTGAGTAAAAAAATAGAAAGCAAAGTGGGGGTTATAGATGATGATGATATTGAAGGGAAAAAAGCGATACAGGAAGTTGCCGGCACACTTATCAATCGAATGGATATCAGTGAGGAAGTCAGTCGTATGGAAGAACATATAAAGGCTTTTCGTTCTCTTATTGCTGTTAAAGGGGTAATAGGAAAAAAGATGTCTTTTTATCTTCAGGAGATGATAAGAGAGATGAACACAGCGGGGGCTAAAGCTCAGGATTTCAAGCTGACAAAGGAAGTGGTTCAGATAAAAACCTTTATTGAGAGAATGCGGGAACAGGTTCAAAATATAGAGTAATATGACAATGAAGAAAAAGCCTCTCATTATTTTGTCAGGGCCCAGTGGAGTGGGTAAATCTACAATAGTTAAGGAAATGATATCTGTCTATGGTCCTGAAAAAATGGGAACAACTATTACTTATACAACTCGTCCGGTAAGAGGGTTGGAACAGGAAGGGCGTGATTATTATTTTATATCTGAAGAAAAATTTGTATCTCTTAAAGAGAGGGGTTTTTTTGCGGAATGGGCTTTTGTCTATAACTATTACTATGGCACGGCTGTTGAACAGATTAATGATCATTGGGAAAAGGGTAGAGCTATTATCAAGGACCTTGATTTGCAGGGAGCGAGTATTATTAAAAAACTTTACCCGCAGACTTTAAGGGTTTTTATATCCCCTCCTTCTATAGAAGAGCTTATTCATCGTGTACACAAGAGGAGTGAAAACAAAGGGAAGGATATAGAAATAAGGGTTAAAGAGGCGCAAAAGGAGATGGAGCAAAGTTCCTGTTTTGATTATCAGTTGGAGAATGCAAATCTTTCAGAAACAGTGAAAAAATTAAAGAAAATTATTGCAGAATATATTGAAAGGGTTTAAATCTGTTAAAAAAGGGAGGTCCTAATGGCTCGTGTTACAGTCGAAGATTGTCTGACAAAAGTATCCAATCGATTTGCTTTGGTGTCTTTAGTTACGAAACGGGTAAAGCAGTTTTTAAAAGGTGATAAATGTCTGGTGGATGAAAAGAACAACAATGTGGTTAATGCTTTAAGAGAGGTGGCTGCGGATAAAGTGAACTTTGACTGTGGAGATACTCTTCCTGAAGAGCAACTGGAAGAGGACTTGAGAGTGGAAAGGGAAATTCCAAAGTATCTGTCTTCTGAGTGAACCGTTTATCTATGAAACCCAAAGCGGATATCATACAAAACAAATAAAAATATATTTTTTCTCAAAAATAGGTTACAATACAGTTATGGCTTTGCCACGGACTATGGATTTGGATCATAATTATGAAACTCCAAAGGGTATTGATGATCTCATTGCCCGAATACAAACATATTATCCTACTGCTGATTTGGAGATTGTTCATAAGGCTTACAATTTGGCCGAGAAAGCTCATACAGGTCAATATCGTAAAGATGGTTCTCCTTTTGTATTTCACCCTCTGTGTGTTGCCTCTATTCTGGCTGACCTGAAGTTGGATCTTTACACTATTGTAACAGGTTTATTACATGACGTAGTGGAAGATACCCCTGTTGGTTTGGACTTTCTTAAAGATCAGTTTAATGAAACAATAGCTTTTTTGGTTGATGGGGTCAGTAAAGTCTCTCAAATTCATTTTAAGGACACTCAGAAAAAAGACAGCGAAAATATGAGAAAAATGATCGTGGCTATGGCTCGTGATGTGCGGGTTATTCTAGTGAAGTTGGCTGATCGTTTGCATAATATGAGAACTCTCAACCATCTTTCTCAGGAAAAACAGTTGAGGGTGGCCCAGGAAACAATGGATATTTATGCACCACTGGCATCCCGACTGGGTATTCATTCTATTAAAGTGGAGCTGGAAGATCTGGCTTTTCGGTATTCTGATTTGGAGGCTTATCGTTCTTTGGTTGAAAAGATGGATAGCGAAAAAACAGAAATGGAAAAATATATCGACGAGGTGATTCATATTCTGGAAGAGGAGATTTCCGTTAAAATGAAATTAAAGGCGGAGATAGCCGGAAGGCCAAAGAACCTGTATTCTATATACCAAAAAATGGTGAGCCAAAATGTGGATTATAGTCAGGTATATGACATTTTGGCTTTTCGTATTTGTGTACAGAGAATTGAAGAGTGCTATAAAGTATTAGGGCTTATTCATTCCCTTTGGAAACCCATACCAGGGCGGTTTAAGGATTATATAGCTATCCCTAAACAAAATAATTATCAAAGTCTGCATACAACTGTTTTGGGGGAAAAGAATAAAAGAGTGGAGATACAGATAAGAACTCATGAGATGCACCTTATGGCCGAACGGGGAATTGCGGCTCATTGGAAGTATAAAACAGAGTCATGGAAGAATCAGTCTGCTGTGGATCGTGAAACCTTGAAACGGTTTAACTGGCTTCAGGATTTGGTTAGCTTGCATCAGCAACATACTCACTCTGGTGAGTTTTTGGAATCCATAAAAATGGATCTATTTGATTCTGATATATATATATTTACCCCTAATGGTGATGTAAAAGAGTTTCCGAGGGGGGCCACTCCTATTGATTTTGCGTATTGTATTCATACAGATCTTGGGCATCGTATCACCGGTGCCCGGGTTAATGGGCGTTTGGTGCCTCTTAAGTACAGGCTGAAGAACGGAGATACAGTGGAGGTCATTACTTCAAAAAATCAAACCCCTTCAGAAGAATGGTTAAAAAGTTGTATTACTTCCAAAGCCAAGTCAAAAATTAAATCTTTTTTGAAAATGGAGAGCCGAAAACAGGCTTTGGAAATAGGGCAAAAGTTGGTTGAGAAAGAACTTAAGGCAAAAAGGATGAGAATAGAGGATGTGATAAAAACTCCGGCTTGTATAAAGTATATGAGGGATAAGGGAATTAATTCAAGGGAAGATCTTTACACCTCATTAGGGTATGGAAAAATTTTAGTTAAAGACTGGTTGGAAGTCGTTATTCCCGGAGAGGAGGAGAAAACGGAAGACCCCTCTCCTCTTGAGGTTTCTCTGGAGGATAAAAAAAGGAAGAAGGGGAAAACAGGCAGTTCTTCTCCGGTTGTTGTTGAAGGGCTTGGTAATATAATGGTGCATCTGGCGCGGTGTTGTCGTCCCCTTCCGGGTGATAACATTGTTGGGTTTATTAGCCGTGGCAGGGGCATAGTGGTGCATCGTCAGCCTTGTCGGTCTTTATTATCTATGGATTCTGAGAGATATGTGGATGTGCAGTGGAATCAAAGCTATAGAGAGCGACAAAATAAACACATTACTGAGATAAGAGTGGTTTCTCATGATGTTCCGGGTGTGTTAAAAAGTTTTTCAGAAGTTTTTGCTGAGCAAAATGTGAATATTTTTAATCTCAAAGTGAGTGCAACCAAAGATTTAAAAGCGGTATCTTTATTTAGTGTTGAAGTGTATGACTTAAAACAGTTGCAGATTTTGGTTCGTTCGTTAAAGTCTCTTAAGAGTGTTATCAGTGTACACAGAGAAGAGTAATATAAAAGTTTTTATTTTAGTACAATTTAAAAAAGCAACTGATATAGAGGGAATAATAAGGGCTTCATTATTCATATATAAACCCACAGCTACACTATGTATGAAGCTCAAGTTGTCGATTTTTGGGACAATCATATAGGGTATAATTTTTACACGTGATGCTTACTTATTAATAATTTTTAAGAATTCATTATAAACTACTGATAATAAAATAGTTTTTTATCTTGATACTCCTTAAGGGAAGCTTTGTAGGATACGGCAAGACTTGATTATTTTGTTTTTTTTTGCTATAAGATTTACTCAGGTTAGGTATTAGTTTTTTTAATGGAGGAGCTACATGCAATTTAAAGTCGGCGATAAAGCGGTTTATCCGGGTCACGGTCTTGGCAGAATCACATCAATTGAAACAAAGGAAATTTCCGGAGCCCGACAGAAATTTTATTCTATTCTTCTCGCCAGCTCTGACATGAAAATCATGGTACCTGAGAATCGTATGAAAGCAGTGGGTCTGCGCTCGGTTATTACCCGTCAAACAGCGGAAACAGTATTGGATATTTTACGAAACGGTGAACAAAGCCGTTCGCTTGTGGAAACAGGAAAAAACTGGAGCAAGAGATACCAGGAGTATATGAAAATTATCAAGACAGGTAATATAATTAAAACAGCTAGAGTATTCAGGGAATTATTGAACATAGATGAAAAAAAGGGATTAAGTTTTTACGAAAGACAGCTTATGCTGACTGTTTGTAAAATGATTTTTGATGAGATATCCATGGTTATGACTACTACCGAGCTTCAGAAGGCTTTTGATTTTTCCGGCACTTTGGCAAATCTGAAGCAGTAAAACAGTATTAAGTTTTTCTTAAAGTATTTTGTCTATACTGCATTCTATTATACAACTGTTATTCTTATGTGGATGGTATTATCTTTGGGGATAGTAATATGAAAGAAGAACTGGCCCCAAGTAAAAATATTCGGGTGCGTTTTGCCCCCAGTCCTACCGGTTGGCTCCATATGGGGGGGGTGCGTACAGCCCTCATTAATTATCTTTTTGCAAAGAATCAGAAGGGTGTTTTTGTCTTGCGGGTGGAGGATACAGACCTGGACAGGAGTAATGATACTTATCTTAAGGCACAGCTTGGTGATTTACAGTGGCTGGGTTTTAAATGGGATGAGGGGCCACATCCGGTAACTCTGGAGGATCAGGGTTCCTATGGTCCTTATCGTCAAAGTCAGAGACTTTCTCTTTATCAGGGATATGCTCAGGAGCTTATTCAGTCCGATAAGGCTTACTATTGTTTTTTAACTGATAAGGAAATTGAAGTGATGAAAGAGAGGGCCCTTAAAAATAAGGAGCCTTTTCGTGTGGAGAGTCCTTACCGGAATAAGAGCTTGGAGGAAGCGAAAGAGAGAATAAAGAGAGGGGAGTCGGCTGTTGTTCGTTTTAAGGTTCCTAAAGTCAAAAAAAATTATGTATTAAAAGATATTGTACGGGGAGAAGTGTGTTTTCCTGTGGATATGGTGGGGGATTTTATTCTGCTAAGGTCTTCCGGCCTGCCGGTGTATAACTTTTCTTGTGCGATAGATGATTATTCCATGAAAATTTCTCATGTTTTTCGTTCGGAGGAACACCTGGCGAATACACTCCGGCAAATGATGATTTTTGAAGCTTTTGGCTGGCCTCTTCCACGCTATGGGCATTTGTCTTTGATTCTGGGGGAGGACCGTAAAAAGCTGAGTAAACGACATGGTTCTGTCAGTTGTGGTGAGTACAAAAAACAGGGGTACCTGCCTGCAGCTCTTCTTAATTTTTTGGCTTTAATGGGTTGGAACCCTAAGACGGAACAGGAGATTTTTTCTTTTTCCGAGTTGGTGGATTCTTTTTCTCTTCAGGGTTTAAATCCTTCTCCCGGTGTTTTTGATAAAAAAAAGCTGGATTGGATCAATGGTAAACATTTAAAGCAAATGAAAGTGGAGGACTTTTTGGAAAAGCTAAAACCTTTTTTTAGAAAGGAAGGTCTGGAATTTCCTCAAAACCCAATATGGTGGGAGAAAGCAATATTGAATTTAAAAGATACATTTTCCTCTTTGCATGAAGCGGTTAATGTATTTCGTTTTTTGTCGGACAGTTTTTTTGAGGTGCATGATACAGCCAGGGAGGTTTTACTATGGCCTTCGACTTCCTCTGTATTAGGCGCCTGGGAAGGTTTTTTAAATTCTTATCCGCAGGAGGAAATCACCCCTGAGGCTTTTTCTCAAGCTTGTAAAGATATTCAAAAAAGAACAGAGGTAAAAGGAAAGTTGTTATTTATGCCTATCAGAACAGCTGTTCTGGGTCGTCCACAAGGGATAGAGTTAAAAGCGGTCATTCCTTTAATCAGCCGTAAAGTTTTACTAAAAAGAGTATCTATCTTACAAAAGCAACAATCTCATCTGACTTCATAGATAATTGTTTTCTGGAAGGGGATTCCGATATTATTTATTTTTAATGGTATCCTGAATGGCTTTTATGGTTTTGGTAAAATAAACATGATTAATTTTTTTTCCATTTACGAATAGAGAAGGGGTTCCCATAACATTCATATCATTTCCTGCTTTTATTTGGTTTTTTTGAGCTTCAATAGCGGAAGGGGAGTTAATACATTCAGTCCATTTATCCCAATTCATTTGCAGGTCATTGTTCAGGTCTTTTACTTTTTGAAAAGCTTTTTTATCATCCATTATAGTGATGAACTCTTTTTGATATTCAAATACAGTCTCCTGCATTTTCCACCCCTGTTCTTGTTTTTCCGCGCAGTAAACAGCTCTGGTTAAAGCACAGGAAGCTCTTTTGCTTTTACATTGATCTAAAGGGAAAGAAAAATATTCTATCCGCACTTTGGGATTTGAGGCTTTGAATATTTTTAATATGTAATAACTTTTACGGCAATAGGAACAAAGAAAGTCGGCAAACTCTGTTATAGTTATTGCAGCTTCTGTTTTGGCTGGGCCTGTTGTTAAGAGAGCTTCTTCCGTACTGTGTTTCACAGGGGCTGAATTCCAGTCCATTACGTTTGATTGAACTGTTTTATCAGTTGATTTTATGTTGTGGGTGTTCATAAAAATCAGATGGAGAAGAATAGTTGTCAGTATTAATCCAATAGAGGAACCGGAGAGGAGCAGCTTTGCTTTTTTAAGGGAGGGCAGTGAAATACCGTGTTTACCGGAAGGCAAAGCGCAAACAGCTATAACAAAAGACAGAACATACAGAATAACACAAAAAGGGCAGAAAAGACGCAGGGCAAATAGGGAAATAGAGAACATGATTAAAGAGGCTCCGGCGGAAAGAGAGGCAAAGAGACTCAGAGTGAGCCAAACAAGAGCGGTATTTTCCGCCCAGCCTATAAGCAGGAGAAGGGAGAGAAGGGCTATAATCAGATGAGTGGAAAACCCCCAGTTTGAAAGAGGGATACCGATAAACTCAGAATAAGGGGATGTAAGAGTGTTGTCACAATCCCAGGAATCATTGATATGACAAATAGTGGAACCTTCCACTTTATCAGAGGCTATAGAATACGATCTTTCGCTTAAATAGAGTTGAAAACCCATGGATAACAGAGAACAGATAAGAATAATATAAAGCTTGTTTTTCATATTCCTAAAAGGGTTTGAGGTGTTAATATCATTGGCCTGTTGCCCTTGCCAGTGTTGTTTTTTCCTTGGTTTGTAATTTGAATAAAAGCTCTAATGCTGTGAGTAATTATGTCTGTTTTTGGTCATATTTCAAGACCTTTTGCGTCTTGATTGTTTTTATTACTTAAGGCAGGTTCAGAGGGGAAAACAAGCTATATATTATTTGATTGCTATAGGGAAGTCGGGGAAAAATGTATCACATATATACGGACTCCAGTCTTTTTCCTTTAACTCGTCAGGAGTTAATACAGAAGCTTTTTGATGGAAAACTAAAGCCGTCGGTAAATATTCAAAAGGGATTAAGCGGTGCCTGGAAGAAATTAAACGAAACTCCGGAGTGGAGTTTATTTTATGGATCTTGCGATAAACCCAAGCACTGGATTCTTCTGAAAAGGCAAGGTGAAAGACAGTCTTTTAGACAAAAGGGGCCATATAGTACCATGCAAATTCGTCGGTTTTTGGAAATAGGTGTATGTGAGTCAAGGGATTTTGTCTGGAAAAAAGGTTTTAAAGAATGGAAGAGGATATCTCTTATTTCTAATTTTGACTCTCATCCTTCTGATACAATAGGGGATATATTGGCTCAACAAAATAGAAGATATACAACAAAACAAGCCCGGGTGGTTCGTTATTCACCTTCAAAAACTTTTCTGGACTGGTCTGAACTTCAAAGAAATGTTCAGATTTTTTAAGTAAACATTTTTAATTATCGTTATTACAAGCTGGAAATTTATTTTTTTTTTGGTAGAGTGTTTTTGAATTTAAAGCAAACAAAGGATATCTGTAATATCATTTTTGAAGTTTAAAGAGGTGGTAATTTACTTATAAAAAAATACTGAGAGGAGCACTAAATTGGTTTTTGAACATATTGAGCGATACGGAGACCATGAACAAATTGTATTTTTTCATGAGCCATCAGTTAATTTAAAAGGTATTATAGCTATTCATAGTACCACTCTTGGCCCTGCCTTGGGAGGTTGTCGTATGTGGCCTTATGCCTCTGAAAAGGAGGCTTTGGTGGATGTTTTGAAGTTATCCAGAGGGATGACTTATAAAGCGGCTGCGGCAGGATTGGAGCAGGGAGGGGGAAAGTCGGTTATTATATACGACCCTAAAAATAAAACGCCGGAGCTTTTTAAAGCTTTTGGACGTTTTATTAATTCTTTAAATGGGGCCTATATTACAGCGGAGGATGTAGGAACCAGTGTGGAGGATATGAGGTATATTCGGGAAAGTACTCCCTTTGTTACCGGTTTACCGGAAAAATTAGGCGGTTCGGGAGATCCCAGTCCCTTTACAGCTCAGAGTACCCTTGTTGGAATGAAAGCCGCTGTCGCTCACAAGTTGAAACAGAACTCGTTGAAAGATTTAAAAGTGGCTATCCAGGGAATGGGTCATGTGGGAGTGTATTTGGCAAAATACCTTTTGGAAGAAGGCTGTCAGTTAAGTATTAGTGATATTTTTGAGAAGAAAGTATTGCAGTTTAAGGAAAAACACCCGCAGGTAAAAATTGTTCATCATGAAAAGATTTACGATGAAGAGTGTGATGTTTTTTCTCCTTGTGCTCTGGGAGCTGTGATTAATCCAAAAACACTAAAGCGGTTAAAGTGTTCTATTATTGCCGGAGCGGCAAATAATCAATTGGATACTTCTGAGACAGAGGATATTATTCGGGAGAGAAGTATTCTTTATGCACCTGACTTTGTCATCAATGCCGGAGGGGTGATCAGTGTATTTGTGGAGTCAAAAGGCAGGTATTCCAAAGAGGAAGTGCAGGATAGAATCTCCAATATATATAATGTGCTGAAAGAGATTTTTTCTATTTCTGAAAAGGATGGGAAAAATGCAACAGATGTGGCTATTGACATTGCTGATAAAAGAATAAAAGAAAAGTGTTAAAACATTTATGAGTGGTTTTACGACACTCTTGTATGAATAAATAAGGATAATTCAAGATGGCCAAAAGTAATTTTCCAGAGAAAGAGGAGCGGGACCCGCTATCTTTATTTATTAAAAAATCCAATAGTTTTGTGAGTAGATATTTTTGGCCTGCCACTTCTTTATTAGTTGGTGGTATTTTGATTTTTGGATTGTCACTTCTGTATGCCTACCTGGGAAAACAGCAAAATGAAAAAGCGGAAGAGTTACTCTATCAGGCGAGGAAAGAGCTGGTGTTGGCTGAAGAGAAAGCGGGGGGAGACATATTGGGCTTCAATAGCAGTCAAAACTTTTTTGGAAGAACCAAAAAAGCGGAATACAACTCAGAGATGGAACAGGCGGTTCATCAGTATATCAGTGTGATTGAGAAATGGATTTCAAAATCAGCGGGTTTGACAGCAGCAATTGAAATGGTGTCATTTTTACATCAATATGGAAAAAAAGAGCAGGCCATGGAACTGGTTAAGTTGGTTAGGCTTAATAAGAGGAAAAACATGCTAGGGTTTTTAGTTTCCTTTCAATCAGGGGCTTATTTAATGGACCAGGGAAATTATAATGACGCAATTGAAAGTTTTCAGTTTATTATGGAGAATGAAAAAGCAAAGTGGTTATGGCCGGACACTTTGGTTAAAATAGCTCTTTGTTATGAGCAGCAGAATAAAAAAGAAAAAGCAGAAGAAATTTATAAAAGGATAAAAAATGATTTTTCGGATTCCCAGGCTAGTGGAGTAGCTGAGAAATATCTCAACCTGCTTCGTATTCAAGACAGGATGAATAAGCGTGTGGACAATGAAAAAGCGGAAGAAGAGAAAACCGGAGAGTAAGTTTATGTATATAATATATCTGTTGTTTGCTTTCTTGTTTTTTACTTCCTGTCAGCACCTGAAACCGACGGATAATCGATTCTTTCAGGATTATAAAAAAGCAAAAGGAGGAGTGGCTCATTATATAAGGGGAAAAACACCTTCTGTTTTAGCCAGAAAAGTTTGGATACGTGAAACTTTTTCAAAAGATTTTACTCGTCCTTCTATTTTACAGTCTATAAAACCTGTGCTTACCGGGAAAGGTTTGCTGGTTCAGGGAAATAAGGTGAACGGGGTCAGTGTTTACACTTCGGAACAGGGTAAGAGGAAGTGGTTTTTTTCGATTAAAGGAGGTGTTGCGGGGGATATCCTGGTTTCAGGTGAATTTGTATTTTTTGGAGGATCTGATGGTTTTATATATGCTCTTTATTTGAAAACGGGCAAAGTATTGTGGAAGTATTATACCGGCCTGACTGGTATCAGTGCGCCGGTATTAAGGGGGTTGAATTTATATTTTGCTTCCGCTGATAAAATTTATTGTTTAAATGTGAAAACAGGTGAAAATATCTGGACTTATTCTACCCAGATAAAACCGGCGGAATTTACAGTTGAAGGTGTGGCGGCTCCTCTTGTTGGAGATGATCTTATATATTTTAAAGTTAGTGATGGATCTCTTATTGCTTTGAATTTTAAAGGACGTTTGAAATGGAAGCATACATTATCTAATTCGGGTAATCGATTTACCACTGCTTTTTCCTCACCGGTTATAGGGAAAGCGTGTTTATATTCCTCCAGTTTGGAATCGGGGGTTTATTGTTTAAATAAAAAAACCGGAAAAGTGATATGGAAAACCGACGTCGGATCGTATGGGGATTTACTTCTTGATGGTTCCCGGCTTTTTTATTCCACTCATAATGGACAGGTATTGGCTTTGGATCAAAAGTCAGGAAAACAGATTTGGAGTCACGATGTTCCTGAATCTATAGCTACTTCTCCTGTATTGTATAAGGGTATTTTAATTTATGGAGAGTATACGGGTGCCTTGCGTTTTATCTCCAAGAGTACCGGGGAAGAGCTGCATTCCTTTCCTTTTGGGAGCGGGATGTCCGCCCCGCCTGTCGTGTCAAAAGCAACTGCGGAGCTGTACTTTATCTCTAATGTCGGTTGGCTTTATAAGATACAGTTGGGGATGTAATTTGGATAGATTGTTTTACAACTGGATGAAAGTCTATACCGGAGTCTAATATTTCAATTTTCATACTTCTTTTTCCGAGATAAAAGAGGTATGAGGCTGAATAATTTTCTAATTACAAAACAGAGTCGTCTTGCTACACTTGCCATTGTAGCGGGTTGTATATTTTTTTTTAACTGTTCTGAGCTATATATGTCTTCCTACAATTGTGTGGAAGATGGAACCAGGGACTGTAGACAAAATGGTGATATAGGATGGTTGGAAAAAAAATCGATGGATATTCTTATTACCCTGGATAATTCTTCAGATGGGCAGGATTTAAATTCCCGAGTGACATCCAATTTAAATCAATTTTTAAAGTGTGTGGAAGCGGTTGATTGGAAAGTGGGGGTTATACCTGGTGTGAAGGGAAGCTCGGAAAGTTCGCTTGGAGTTTTAGTCAATACAGAGGTATCCGGACAAATTTCCACTCAAAAGTTTATTACTTCTGATACTGCAAATTATGAACAGGTATTTTCCGATACGGTTTCCTTAAAATCAGGATGTTCTTTTCCCCCCTATTGCAGTGATGGAGCGATAAAACCTCTTAGTGCGGTAAAATCATTTATGCATAGGCAGGCAGGCAGGGAAGGGTCTTTTTTAAGAGAGGGTTCTGCATTTGCGGTTATAGTTATATCATCAAAAGATGAATCAAGTGGCATGTTTTCCAGTGACATTACTGATGCTCAAGGGGCTCTGGCTTCCGTTTATGAACATTATACAGAGGATAACTTTATAGGACTGGTTGTGACAGGTTCCAATACAAGGGATGATTGTGTTGATCAGTCCAGTGGTTTTATTTCTAATGGTGTAAAATATGTAGGAAAAGCAGGTGGTTTGTATGGTGCTGTTACCATGAATCCTTTGGTTGTGTTGGCCTCCTATCTGTTAGTTGACTTTTCAAATGCCACTTCTATAGTTGATCAGTCACCAACTGAACTTATAAGTTTTGCAAAAGGCTCAGGTGGTTATGTATTTGATATATGCAAACCCTCATTTGGAAAGGTGTTGGCCTTCAGTCTTTTAAGGAAATTGGAAAAAGAGAGTCATTTTCCCGAGGAGTGTAAACAATTTAAAATGTTAAAAGACAATAGTAAGCCTGAAAAGGCAATGGCTCAGTAAGAAGAGTGACAGTGGCCTATTCTTTGAAAAAGAACGTAAATCTTTTTAAAAACTGGACTACAGAGCTTTTCATAGAGTAGAGAAGTGCTTCTGTCATTGATGTTTTTTGTTTTGATAGTTCCAATTGGTGACTAAGCTCCTGTATGTCAGCAAACTGCATTAAGTAATCACTGACTTTTTTTAAAAAAGCCTGTTCTGTATCTGTGAGCTTGTTGTCTTTCCATAACAAAAGTCTCACGAAGTAAAGACTTTGGCTTCTGTCTCCCGGGTCGGTGATTTTGGGTAGAATTTGTTCAGGGGGAGTAGGGGACCTAAGCTCATTTTTTATTATTTCTTTTTGTCTGGCATCGAAATGCAGCTCTTCAATATACTTTTTAACCATTTGTATTTCTTCCGGATCAACCCGTCCATCGGCATGGACAGCCGAAGCCACGAGCTTCCACATATTCAAATGACTTTCTGTCATTTCCTTTTTGTTTTTTGCTGTTAGCTCAAAAGGAAGATTTTTAAGAGAGCTTCTCAGTTTTTCCATTTCTTCCGGATCAATTTGTCCGTCTGCAAGTGCGGAGGAGGCGGCCTGATTCCATATATTTACCTGATCTTCAATTATTTCCTTATT
This sequence comes from Bdellovibrionales bacterium, assembly GCA_028283955.1. Taxonomy (GTDB): domain Bacteria; phylum Bdellovibrionota; class Bdellovibrionia; order Bdellovibrionales; family UBA1609; genus JANQSP01. The sequence continues at coordinate 6,015 of JANQSP010000055.1, read as the reverse complement.
ATTTTTTGTGTTCATGATTTGTTTTTCCTGTGTTTGGATTATATAGTATAAAGCTTGTTATTCAGTATATAAGTAAATTTTTATCAAGTAAAGATATGTTAGAGTGTTTTTGTGGATTGTTTAAAAGTTTAACAGATGAGGGTATAAAAAGTGAGTAAAGAGGAAAAAAAGAAAGAGTCGTCTGAAAACAAAGAAAAGGTTTATCAGCCACCTAAAGGACAAAAAAAAATATGGTCCTGGAAGTTGGAAGGGAAGCGTGTCGATTGTTCCGTCGAAGCGCAGTGGCTTCCTATCCGCAAAAAAGAAAAGCCTATAGCGGACATTTTTTATACCTACTATTGTTGTAAGGAGACGGGGTCTTCCCGGCCTGTCACTTTTGTTTTCAATGGTGGTCCTGGGGCTTCTTCCGCTTATTTACATGTAGGAACAATGGGGCCAAAGACAATCACTTTTGGTGACACAGGAGAGTGTTTACCTCCTCCGGCCCATTTAAAAGACAATACAGAGAGCTGGCTTGATTTTACTGATTTGGTGTTTGTGGACCCGGTGGGTACAGGGTTTAGTCGTTCTTTGGAAGAGGTGGATTTAACCCCTCCCGGTGAGAAGGATAAAAAAGAGAAAGCGTTCGGCCAGGAGTTTTACAAAATGAATCGAGACCTGGAAACAATAGGGGAATTTATAGGGAGATTTTTATCAAAGTACCGCCGTTGGTCTTCTTCTGTGTTTATTGCCGGAGAAAGTTACGGAGGTTTTCGTGTAGCCAAGCTCTCGCGAAAACTTCAGGAGGATTATGGAGTGGGTTTATCCGGTGTGATATTGATTTCCCCCTGTCTGGAACTCAATACTTTTACCGGTAGTGATTACGATGTTCTTGGTTGGATTGAGTCTTTTCCCACCATGGTGGCTTCAGCGGTTCATCATCAAAAGTCTCCTTATTTTGCCGGTCGGGAACAGGGTATGAATTTGGGATCGGATTTACGGTCTTTCTTGAAGGAGGCGGAGGACTTTGCACTTAATGAGATGAACTGTCTGCTCGTCCAGGGTGAAAGAATGGATGAGGAGAAAAGAAAAGCCATTTTACAAAAGGTGGTGAAATTTATAGGCGTGCCTTTTGAGAGGATGAGAAAGGGAAATGGCCGACTTCAGATTTGGCAGTTTTGCCGTCTGCTCTTACAGAATGAAAGAAAGTGGTGTGGCATGTATGACACTTCCATTACCACTTATGATCCTTTTCCCCATCGGAATGAATTTGAAGGACCTGACCCCGGTTTATCCGGTACTGAACATGCTTTCAGTCATGGGATTAATACTTTATTGAGGGAGCATCTGGAATTGGATTGTGACAGGCAATATCGTCTTATAAATATAGAGGTGAATAAAAGTTGGAAGCAGGATAAGCGGGATCATTTTTTCGATTTGCAAATAGGGGCCACGGATGATCTTCGTTATGCTATGTCCATGAATCCGAAGATGAAGGTATTTATCTGTCATGGGATATTTGATCTGGCGACCCCTTATTTTTCTTCTGAGCGGGTGGTGCAGTCTATGAATCTTCCGGAAGAATTAAAACAGCAAATTTCCTTTAAGGTGTTTCATGGAGGACATATGTTTTACACCTGGAAGCATTCACGACAGATGTTCAAGTCACAAATGCAGGAATTTTATAAAAAGTAAAATGTGTCTAGGAAAATATAGGAGAGGTGGCCGAGCGGCTGAAATCCGCAGGCATTGGAAAGCGTGTAGGCGGGATAAAGTTTAAAATAAGGAGAGGTGGCCGAGTGGCTGAAGGCGCACGCTTGGAAAGCGTGTAGGCGGGAAACCGTCTCGAGGCTTCGTTTTCCCTCTCTCTCCAAAGAAGTAAAAGGAGAGACCTGTGTTGCCTGCGACCTTATGGGAGCAGACAATACAGGGCAGAAAATCTGGATGATTTTCTGAGCGACTGAGGGGGGCCTGCGCAGTGAGTGAGCGTGATGCGAACGAACGTAGTAGGCGAATCCCTCTCTCTCCGCCATTTATTTGTTTTTTAGAGTGTACTTTTAACTCTTTCTTGTTACACACTGTCCACCCTTCCCGCTGGAAACATTCTCGCTTTTTCTTCTGTGAGGCTGGTTTTCTTAAGTGCTCAGGGATTAAGTTAAAGACTTTTCTCTTAAGTGAAACTAGTAAACTTTAACAGTTTTTACAAAATTCTTCTGCGGATGGACCACCTTTTCCAATGTAATTGGTACCAGAAAAAATAATTTTGAAACTTTTATTCATATGGGAACCTTCTATAGGGTATTGTTCAGCAATACGCCAAGTTTTATCAGAAAAATCATAACTTAAATAATAATGTAAATCCAGCTGCACTCCACTGTCTCCATTTTCCAAAGAAGGTTTTTTGTCAATCACATGTACACAAAAATAAGGAAACTCATGCACTCTGCCAAATGGATAAAATACTTTTGGTAATCCGTTATTTTTTCTTATGAAAATAATTGTAAAATAATCTAAAGTATTATTATCTTGGTCTATTTGCCTGAAATTATATTTCGATTCATGAAAAATAGATTTTATATTACTTCTAAAAAAACGCTTATTTTCCTCAGGCAAGGAAGAATGCTGAGCAAAATTTATAAGGCGATTTTTCTCTGTTTCAAGAGCAATTTTATTCTGAATTTCTGATATTTTTTGAACATTTTCTTCCATTTTATTAACATCATTTTGCACCATTTTAGTTATTTCACCTATTTGTTCAGTATTTTTTTGTATATTCTTCTCGGTATCCTTTATTTTTTTCAATTTGTCATCTGTTTCTGTATCTACGAATAAATAAACAATCAAAGCAATATCGGTTGTCAACATAACGCTGTATAAATAAGAAATATAATTATCCCAATTAACTTTAAAACCAGTTATAAACTCATGCTCCAGAGGGAGCAAATGGACAAAGCAAAGAAGGGATAGAAAACAACAAATTGTAGATAATATTGGATGCTTTTTAAAAATTTTTTTCATTTTTGATTTAGTTACTTTATTCACCATACTCCAAACTCTTCTCTCTCCTTTTGCATTCGTTTTTCTTGCTTTATTCTTTCTTCTAAGAATTCAATTTCTTTTTCACAAAACTCACGCACATTTTTATGTTTATGATTTTGTAATCCTTCTACTGCTGTTTTTATTCGCTCGAAATATTTTAATATATCTCCAGCCCATTGGAAACTACTAAGATTCATTGTAATAGCTCTTGTAACATTTTCTCTATCTCCATATTTATCAAATAAAAATAAGGCAAAAGAAGACCATGACCATTGTTTCTCCTCTTTCGAAAATAAATCCATATTTCTAGCTAAAAAAGCAGGAACTTTATCAGGTGCTTTTTCACACCATTTTTTAAGCTGCTGTTCATTTAAAATACACGAAGAATTTGTATTAAAAATATCCCCTCCTCCACCTAAAGAATTTTTACTTCCAAGGATATTTTCAAAAATACATTGCATATTAAAATTATTTGGATCACAGTTTATTACTTCAGATATAACTGTGTCAGGATATTTTTCCATAACTTTTTTAAAACACTCTTTTATATAGTAGTCGTCAATTGGAAACTCAAATAGAGATAATTTAGAACTTAGAACCTCAGAAGTAAAAATCTCCGAAAATCGTTTTCCATAAGTAGAGTCTAAAACATCACTTACTGCTTTTTTGTAAAAGTGACCATTCATAGTATCATATCTTTTTTTATCCTGAGTTAATAATTTTTTTCTTGTCAGTAACCTGTAGAGGGTGTGAAGTAACTCCTCTTTTTTTTCAGGTTTAGAATCAATATAATAACTGTATATATGTAAAGCAGACCAGGAGAACTCTATATTTTTGTCTGTGAGAATACTGATTAATTTTTCCATTACTTCTACACTAACAGACTGGCATTTCTGCGCTGTAGATAAATACTTTAACTCACTGGCATTTATTTTCACCGATTTATTATTTATAACCTCTATTAGCCTTTTTATATCTTGGTCCTGTAGTCTCAAGCTCCAGTAAGCAGGTAAAATTAAATCTGCTAAATGATTATCATTTGATATATTGTCTAAAATCTTCTGTATTGTATCTGGATTATTTTTATTTAACCCGTCTAAAAAACCACTTAGAAAAGAAGGGTTAAAATCTGCATTTTTTTTCCATTCTTTTATAAGACCAAGTAATAGAGTAGCTAATTTCACCGGATTCTCTAATTTTTGAGAAACTTCTCTTGCAAAGGGGATAGTGTTACTCTGTTTTCCATGAAACAAAAGGTGAAAGATAGAAACTATTTTATCTTCGTCCACATTTTCTAAATAATTTTTAAAATCTTCAATAAGACTTTTAAACTGCGTGTTATATCTATTTGGCATATTTTTATTCTTAGATTTGTCCAGGTCATATAAATCACTGTCTTCTTTCACATAAAGCTTCAATCGCTTGTTTATATCTTCTTTTTTTGGTTGTAATATTTTCAGCATTTCGTTCGCTTTTTCTATATTTTCTTTTGTTGTTGTTTTTGATTTATATTTAATAAACCACCCTAAGTTACGGATGGCTTCAGGCCAATATGTACCATGAACTGAAATAACAGATTGAACAGCTTTATCCATATCATTATGTAAATTGTTTATTATAAGAAGAGAACTTAGGTTCTGCGCAATTACTGTTTTTGCATTATTTTGAATCTCCTTATTCTCATCTTTTGTGGCGAATTTAACGAGATATTCAAGGGCTTTTCGGAAATAATCCCAGGACTCTCCATAGGTTTTAGGTTTCCAATCCTGAATTCGCTCGCCTTTCGTAGTTTGCATTACACTATCAGAAAAACCTGTAGCACTCTGCTTCGGTAAAGCTTCTTTAAGTGCTTTTATAGCTATTTCTTTTTGTGTTATAGAACCAGATTGTTCTATTTCATCAATGATCTTAAATTTCATATCAGGTTCTGCTTCTGTTCCAGATAAAAGTATTTGAAAGTGATGTATAAAAATACCGGTAGAGTTATTACTTATAGGCTGACCATTATGATATTCATTTTCTGCCTCTGCAAATTTTAAAAGTAATCGGGCAGAGCTTGGATACAATTCTTTTCTGACAGCAAGTTTTTGCAGAGTTTGTACTAAATTTCTTCTAGGTTCCCTGAGATTAGATAATTCTTCTACAGTTTTATTTCCAAAGAGTCTCTTCAGAGTTTTTAAAGCCGTTTTAGGACTTGCCTCTGCGAGGTGATAAAAACAAGCAGAGCCCCATTGTGTAGTTAGTATTTTCTCTTTTCCAAAAAAACCTTCTGCTCCACAGAGTGGTTCTCCTAAATCTTGATCTTCTGAAGATAAACTTAGATAAGAAAATTGTTTACAAAAAGATTCTCGTAGGCCATTTAAAACAGAATATTCACCTTCTATTTGATAAGAGTTCATACCAGTAAGCCATTTTATTAAGGATTCTGGAGGAGTTTCTTGAATCAATTTAGCAGCCAACCCACCTGCTAAAGGCTTTGGACGAACCTGTATAAACCTACCATGTTGTTGGATAATTTTTCTCTCCCTAAAATATTGTACCTTAGCACAGAATTGGTCATAATCCACTTTACATACTTTTTCGGCTATATATTTTGCCTCTTCTACTCCTCTATTAACAGTCGTACTAGATATGATCCATCCTTTCTTCCTCCAGTCATCATCGGAAATACAAACTGTATCAAATAAGGAACAAGCTTTTATGACCTTTTCCCCTATAATTCTTTCCTCTTTGTGCAGTTGACCCATTCCCCAAAGCATTTTTTTTCTAATTGTAGAAATATCACCTTTAAGTAATTTAATAGGACCTAAATCTTTAAGCAGTTTGGCCATCAATGGGAAACCTGATGTTAGCCGAAGCCATTTTGAATCAACATATTTGTTTGTAATATCCTGACTGTCCGACAAGATTTTTTTCACAACTTCTTTATCAGGATTTAATTCAATAACCTGCTGTGTATCTCTTCTTGGAATAAGTTGCTTCTCTTGCCCTATTGTT
>JANQSP010000044.1 GCA_028283955.1 Bdellovibrionales bacterium | reverse complement strand
TATAGCTCCCCAGTGGCTTTCATAATGGCTAACTTGCCCTTGTACGGTGGGAATACGCGACTCCGCTCCTCTGGATGACATACTCATAGAATTGAACAGAGAATTTTTTGATGAGGCAAACCAGGGGGATGAAGAAAAATTAAGCGCGATTAACGAAAAATACAGAAAAAAAGTGGATGAACTTTGGTTGAAAGAGAGAGAAGGACAGACAGAAGATGCTAACTGATATGGGAACCTTTATCTCCTGGGTGTTTTTATCTTTAATGCCCATAGAACATAGCCTTGAGGAAATGAATATTTACAATAGTGTCTGTAATAACCATTATGGGATGCTCAGTTATCCGTCTCAGATAGTGCCACGGGGAAACGAATCACGGAGAAGGTATAGTCCATTAAGAAAATTTAGCCCCTTAGAATTAAGATTTCCAGCCAGTTTAAACAATGAAGTGCAGTTTGCCATAGCCGGTTTAATATTTGAGATGAATAAAGAGCTAGGTGGTGAGACTAATTATATTTATTATAATTTTGACGGTAGCAACTACTGTCGTGAAAAAGATGGTGTAACAGATGTCTGCTTTCTCTCATTTCCAATATGTCCTAGAATGGGTACTACACCTTATTTTTGCGATGCCGGCGGTACAACAGCCGGCACCCGTAACTCAAAGGCACATAACATCGCGATTACGGAATCAGATATTGCTTTTAATCTGAGCGGAAGTTTTTGGAAAGATATTTCCACAGATGATCTAACACCTTTTCTTATTATTTTAAAACACGAAATACTACATGCTTTGGGTTTTGGTCATGTTCAAACAGGATTAATGAAAGAATTCTTTTCTGTCCAGGATATGTTAAACGACGAAAGCTTAGCCCGTATAGAACCGGATCAAATGGAAAGCTGGCACTGTATTACCAGCTCCATCTTTGCAGAAGGAGTTCCGTTTCTTCGTATGCGCATTCCGGACGGGTACTATGATCTACTGGAATTTAAACCCAATGTAATAAGCCAAGGGGAGATCGACAAAGACTTAAATGAGCATCCTTATTTCAGTCAGTTGTTTGATCTTAAGCTTCACCAGCACTTTTACTCTAAAGAAAGAGAAGCACCGACAGAGGAAAAACAAATAGATATGCAAACAAAGAATACATCCTCCTCCTCTCACACCACTTTACATGAACAGCCGAAGTGCGGAGTGGAGTAGCTAAAGAATCTTTTTCCAGGAGAGACGATCTAGTAAAGAAGAAAAGCCCCACCCCGGACCGGAGAGACGAGGAAAGAAAGGCCCCTTATCCGGTAAAGTAAAATCCCCTTTTTCATATACATCTTTTTGTACCAAAGCACACACCTCTTCCAAACGGGGATGCACTTGATAAAAACGGGCGGCAAAGTAAGCGCTTGAAAGCTGATCCAAAGGATGAGAGAGGCTGTGAGTAAAAACCACTCTTTTAAAAAAAGACCATCTTTTAAAAAGATCCTCTGTATTTTTTCTGGAACTTTTCCAAACCAAAGTGGATACCGGTAAGGTATTCTCCCCTCCCCACACATCCAAAGCCAAAGGATATTGTTTATTTTTTAACCACCACCTTTCCTGATAATGAAAAGGGGCTTCTATAAAATCCAAATATCGGGAATTTATATTGGGCACATATTCCTCCACCCAATCTGTCCACTCCCGTTCATTTAAATTAACATGAAAATCCAAGCGCCATTTAACAGCAAAGCCCAGTGCCCGCATCAGATCCAAAAGCTTTTTTGTCTGTCTTCCCAAAGGATGATTTAACTTTACTTTAAAAACCTTAAACCCCTGACTGAGTAACTTTTCCGCTTCATAAAAATTTTCAATATCCAAAATCAAATAATGACTTAAGGGAATTTTTAAAGAAGAAAACATATTGATTCCCTTTGCCAGGGCCTGCGCTTCCTCCCTGGCAATAGCCACGGCCCGTAAACTTAAGTTTGTAAATTCTTTTTTTCTTAATTTTTCCAAATGAACTTTTAAGGAGGCCTCCCCTTTTTCCGGCCAGGGATGAAGGTCGGCATGGCCTGTTCTCCCATCAATAAACTCCACTTTCAACAAAGCTCCATGACGAACAAAAGCTTTGTTTTTTATTTTTAATTCATAAGGTGAAAACCATATTTTTTTAATTGAGCTAATTAAATTATTCACCTACAGCCCCTAAAAAGAAAAAGACAAAAATAAAATAAACAACAAATAATAAAGACAGGTAAAAGTGAAAACCAAACTGTATAAACTTTCTTTTTTAAAGGCTTTACATAGCAAACAATGAATGTAAAGAGACAAGGGAAGAAGAATTAAAGGTAAAAAAACTATCAGGGATTGACTGTAAAAAAACCAGTAAATCACAAACCCATAAGGAAGATAGTGAGCCACTATCCATTCCCCCAAGCCAAATCGCCGACCGAACCTTACCACCAAAGTTTTTTTCCCTGCTAAACGATCTTCCGTTTCATCTCTTAAATTATTAACAACAAGAAGGCTTAAAGCCAAAAGACCACATTGAAAACCCGCCACAAAAGAGCTTTGATCCCAGTAACCGGTGTTGAGGTAAAACACCCCAGCTACAGGAATCAGACCAAAAAACAAGAGGACAAAAAGATCCGCCAAACCGGTATAAGCCAGAGGGTAAGGTCCGCCCGTATAAAGATAAGCCAGGACTAAACTAACAACACCTATAACAAAAATCGGCCAGCTCCCCTGCCACACAAGGTAAGCCCCGGCAAAGGCAGCCAAAGCCAAACAAAAAAAACCGGCTTTAAATAGTTGAGAAGGGGTAATAAGATTTTTCTGCACAGCCCGCTTTGGCCCTTTTCGTGAAAGGCTGTCCGCTCCTTTGATAAAATCCAAAGCATCATTAAAAAAATGGGTGGCGGTTTGAATACAAAGAACACAAAAAAGAATAGCCCCGTTTAACAAATAATCAAAGACCCCGAAATAAGACAAATAAACACCTATAAAAACCGGACCCACACCGACAATTAAAGATTTAAAGCGAATAGATAAAATCCAGGCAGACACTTTCACTTCCTTTTTTATTTCCGATCAATTTCCAAATGAAAGATACATTTCTCACAAGTGAAAAGCAGGTCAAAACGAGTTCGGCTTTGATCACAGAGCGACGGGACTCGTCCGCTCTGTGGCAAAACGCATGTCTGAGCTTTTGAGCTGTCTTTTGACTTGTGAGAAAACATTACTTACCATTCTGGATTCCCGCCTGCGCGGGAATGACAAGTTCAGGGATAGCGGGTGAATTTGGAAAAGTTGGGTTTTCTTTTTTCCAAAAAGGCCTGCTTTCCTTCCTGGGCCTCTTCACTTAAATAGTAAAGTAAAGTGGCACTGCCGGCGAGGTCCATCAAACCCTGCTGCCCATCACAGTCCGCATTTAAAGCCGCCTTTAAAAAACGAAGAGCCATAGGTGAGTGTTTTAGTATTTCCCTGCACCACTTAAGGGTTTCTTTCTCCAACTCTTCATAAGGCACAACACAATTTACCAGGCCCATCTCCAGGGCCTCTTTCGCTCCATACTGACGACAAAGATACCATATCTCCCGGGCTTTTTTTTGCCCCACGATACGGGCCAGATAAGCACTCCCCAAGCCTCCATCAAAGGAGCCTACTTTCGGACCCGTTTGACCGAAGCGGGCATTATCCGCGCAAATTGTTAAGTCACACACCACATGAAGCACATGCCCTCCTCCAATGGCATAACCCGCCACCATGGCCACCACCGGCTTGGGAAGACTTCGAATTTGTTTTTGAACATCCAAAATATTAAGGCGGGGAACCCCATCTCCCCCTACGTATCCCCCTTTGGAACGCACCTTTTGGTCACCACCGGCACAAAAAGCCTTATCCCCCTGACCTGTTAAGATAACCACTCCAACGGAGCTTTCATCTCTTACCCAATCAAAAGCCTCTTTCATTTCCTTTACTGTTTGCGGGCGAAAAGCGTTTCTCACTTCCGGCCGACAAATAGTGATCTTGGCTATACCGTCCTCGGTTTTATCCAATTGTATATCCTGATATTTTTTAACAGTGGTCCACATAATGCTGCTCTTTTGTATTTTAAGTTTTCTGGAAATAAAGGCCGGTTAAACGAGCTGTAAAATCTTTTTTAAAGATAAGAGAAACAAGAGGCAGGAATACCACCCCTGTTAAACAGACAAGCAAAAAACGCCAGAACAATAAAAAAGGATGCACTTCCTTTTGAGATCGCAAGCTGTAGAGTCTTATTTTAGCCAGGGATTCTCCGAAGGTCTCAAAGCAAAAAAGACGACACAAAAAACAATACACCTGAGCAAAAAGCAAAAAGGTTAATAAAATTTGCGGAGCCACTGACCACAACACCCCCGTCGGATCCATTTGAGTTAAAAAAACAAAAGAAACAAGGGGTGGAAAAAACAATAATGAAGCGGCAAAAGCATCCGCAATATAGGCCTTTAAAGAGAAGTAAAAAGTTTTTTCAAAAGATTCAGACGCGGAAACCGCCTCAGAAGGAGTAGTGAGAGAAACAGAAGCCGTATTTTTGGTAGTGGGAGCAGGAGCGGGGATGGCCGCCGAGGACGCAGCCGGAGCGGAAGTGGATACAGCAGGAGAAACGGCGGAAGACATAACAGGAGAAACAGCCGGAGCCACAAAAGCAGAGGTTTCCTGACCCTGACTGATATCTGTATTATTTCTCATTTCCCCAAGATAAGGTCTTTCCAATAAATTCAATAAGTCTTTATAAGTTTTGGAATTATCTAAATCCAGCTCTTCAGGCAGTTCAGGAGACAAAAGCTCCCTTTCCTGTTCCCGCTCGATTTTTTTCCCATCAGAAGGGAAAACCGGAGGCTTTTCATAAAAACCCAAACCTTCACTTAAAGGTTTTAAAGAAAATTCTTCCATAAGCCTTCCTCTTAAGGGCCCTCATACTACCCGCTCATAGAAGATATATAAAGCTTTATTCAACGCTTCACTGTATTAATAGAGAGAAGAATTTTACAAAGACACACAATCAGAAGATTGCAGTTCCCGTTTTTCCGGGATGGACCTTTTTTGTACTTCCTCACGATGTACTTTTGTTTCTTTTGGGGCTTCAATGCCCAGACGAACCTGCCGACCCTTAATTTGAACCACTTGGATCTTGATTTGACCATCGATGACGATACTGCTTCCTACTTTACGAGTCAGCACTAGCATTATAGACCTCCTTGCCTTAAAACTGTTTTTCCTCAAACCTCAGAAACGCACCAAAGAACTTTAAAGTGAGAAATTAATGTTTATTACATCATTTGTCAAATTTATGTTGCGGAAATAAAAATTTTACACACTAAGAATGAAAAGCGCGGATTTTACTTTATTTTTATATTTTCCCAGGAGCTACTTGTCATTTTTTATAATATTTTTGTCTGCGATTTACTCCTCTATTTCCCGCCGTCACCACTTTGGCACAGAGTGACTAAAAAGCCCCTTTTTCCAGTCCCTGGCTTTTTTGTCGCAACCCTTGTCGCAGCCTCCAGGTGAATAAAGGGGAAATATAACTCACAATGTCTTGTCTTCCGTCCAGGAAAATCAAAACATAAAAATATGAAAATTTATTTTTCTATTCTGTGTCTTCTACTGTGTTTTTCCCACCCTGATCTATTTGCTCAAAACCTGAAAAGAACAAATATTATACTCAAAAACCCTTTTTCCGACCTGCCCCTTACACATAATTATCAAGTAGAGCAATGGATAAAGATATTTCAAAGCCGTTATTCAAAGAGTTTTCGTATATGGCTGGAACGCTCTTATCGTTATGCCCCCATGATGAAAAAGATCTTTAGAGAACAAGGGCTCCCTTCGGATTTGGTTTATCTGGCCATGATTGAAAGCGGTTTTTCGGCCAAGGCCATCAGTTCGGCCAAGGCTGTAGGTTACTGGCAATTTATCAAGCCCACCGCCTTGCGATTCGGTTTACGAAAAAGTCATTGGCTGGATGAACGAAGAGATTTTGAAAAAAGCACCTACGCCGCCAGCCAGTATTTACAGTTTCTCTATAAAGAATTCGGAGACTGGTACCTGGCCGCCGCCGCTTATAATATGGGAGAAAAAAAACTAAGCCACTTGATTCAAAAACATAAAACAAAAAACTTTTGGGCCTTATCTCAAAAACACGACTTCCCCTATGAAACAGCCCACTACATACCCAAGCTCATAGCGGCCATCACCATTGCCAAAGCGCCCTCCCTTTACGGATTTAACTACTTAAAAGTCAAGACTCCTTATAATTATGAAGTTTTTTACCTTCCCGGGGGAACAAACCTTCGTACCCTGGCGGCTTATATTCAGCAACCTTATAGAAAAATAAAAACACTTAATCCGGATTTACTCAGTGACCGCATTCCCCGTTATATGGAAAACTGGAGAACCCGCCTCCCTAAAGGATCAGGCAAAAAAGCCTCTCAGTACATAAGCACTTATTTTATGTAAAACACTTTTTACACTACTCTGAAGGAGAAAGAAGAAAGTCAGGAGTATAGGTGTTGTGTCCAAGCCAGGCTTCCTGTTTCTTGTAATCAGGACAAAAGCGCGCAACCAAAGACCAAAAAGCGGAAGAGTGATCCAGGTACTTTAGATGAGCCAATTCATGAATCACCACATAATTTATCACCTCAGGAGGAGCGACCACCAATCGCCAGTTAAGGGAAATATTTCCCTCGCTGGAACAAGAGCCCCAAAGACTTCGCTGAGAGCCAATACGAACCGCTTTAGGAACCAGCTGCATACGGGATGAGAAAACCGCAACGGCTTCCTGTAATAATAGTTTTCCCTTTTTCTCATAAAAAGACCTTAACTCCTGTCTTAAAAAATGAGTTCCTAAATCCTCCAACCGGTTCCAACCATAAATCAAATTTTTATTTTTTATATAAAACCCTTTCTCTATAAAAGGCTCATTCTGTCTTATACGAATATGCTTATACTGTAACTTTAAGCTTTTGCCTTGAAATAAAAAGGATTCCCCTGTCCTGAATTTTTTTACAGGGTGTCTTCTTTTGATTTTTTGCCGCTCTGAAAGTTCCTTTTGAATCCACTTCCAATGCTCCGCTAAAAAGGATTTTATTTCTTTTAATGTGGTACGACGGGCACAGCTTATCTGCACACCCCCCTTCATTTCCACACCTAACTGCATTACCCGTCGATAAGGTTTTCGAATCAAAGTAATACACACACCCCGATACATAAAAGAATTAGGAAAAAGAGGTGATCTTTTTGCGGATTTCGGCAATAGAGAAAACAGGGAAATTTGTTCCATTTTTTATTCTTCCATAAAAATTATACTGATATTACTGTACAATGAAGCCCCTCATTGGAAAAAATATAACTATCAGCTTAATTCAAATCCAAAAAAATGATACACCCAATCCTAGCTCATAATTATTTTGGAGGAACTCTTTATGTCTTATCAGGTTTTAGCCCGAAAATGGCGACCGGCTGTTTTTAAAGACCTTGTCGGGCAAGACTCTGTTGTACGGATTTTAAGCAACGCTCTAAAAAACAAGCGCCTTCATCCCGCACTTATTTTTGCCGGACCCCGTGGTACAGGTAAAACCTCTACAGCCCGAATATTAGCCAAAAGCTTAAGTTGTCCACAGGTAAAAGACTCCATCCTTTCCTGCAACAACTGCAAAACATGTGAAGATATAGACAACAGCTGCTCTTTGGATGTGATGGAAATTGATGGAGCCAGTAATAACGGTGTGGAAGCGGTAAGACAGCTTAAAGAAACCATCACTTATCTTCCGGCCGCGGGCCCCTATAGAATATACATCATCGACGAAGTGCATATGCTCTCTGTGAGCGCTTTTAACGCTTTACTAAAAACCCTGGAAGAGCCTCCTTCTCACGCCCTTTTTATTATGGCCACCACGGAAATGAGAAAAATCCCTTCCACTGTTTTATCCCGATGCCAGATTTTACAATTCCATCAGATTGCCGATCACTTAATCTATGAACAACTTAAAAACATCTGTGAGAAAGAGAAAGTACAAACAGAAGACAGCGCCATATGGATGTTGGTAAGGGAATCTCAAGGGTCTTTACGGGATGCCCAGGGGCTCCTGGATCAAATGATAACATTTTGTGATAAAAGTTTTAACAGTGAAGACGTCAGCACGGTACTGGGTCTGACAGATCGCTCTTTGCTTATGCAAATCTTAAAAAGCCTCTTGGAACGAAGTCCGGATCAAATGATAAAAGTTCTGGATCAACTTCAGGTAAAGGGAGGAGACCCGGCTTTACTCCTGCGAAATCTCATTAAAGAAATGAGAAATCTTTTATTATTAAAAATATCCGCATCTCAACCTGTAAAACACTTAATTCCTCTTTCTCAGGAAGAAAAAACAACACTCTTGGAATGGACTAAATCTGTTTCATATGAAGACTTACACATGCTGTTAGATATGGCTTTAAAAGGCTCCTGGGAAATGGGACGTGTACAAGATACAAAAATATTTTTAGAAATGCTTCTTTTAAAAATGAGCCAGGCCCCTTATATAGAAGATCTGGTGGGAGGAAACTCCATTCAGCCGGAGGGACAAAAAAACTCAAAACCGATTGGAGAACAAAGTGACATACAAAAACCGGAGAAACAAACAAAAGAGCATAAACCTGAAGATGTAAAAAAAACAGACACCAATCCCTATCATAACGAGACAAAAATAAAAGAACAGCCCCCCCAGCCCTCGCAGCCGAGAAAAAAACTAAGCGAGCTTTTTAAAGCCAGGAAAGATCAAACAAGTAACAAGTCAAAAAACATTCAAAACCAGTCAAAACCCCCGTTCCCGGAAAATCAAAAACAAAAAAATAAAGAAGTTCAAAATCATCTTTTTATTCAACAGATTCAAAATATTTTTGAAGCGGATATTCTGGATTCCAAAGACCTATAGACAAGCTATTCTGTTTTTTACAAATACAACAAGGTGACAAAAATTGACAAAATAGCAAAACAATAGCAAAGAAAGTCAGGACAGCTTTTTATGACTTACAAACACCATGTTCCCTCTTTAGATCGTTTGATCCATGAATTAAAAAAATGGCCCGGAGTGGGTCCCAGAAGTGCCAACCGCTGGGCCAATTGGCTCTTAAAGCTACCTGAAGCAGAAATTCAGAAACTCAGACAGGCGTTGGAAGATATAAAAACCAATATTAAACGCTGTCCGGGTTGTTTTACCTTAACGGAAGAGGAAACTCTTTGTTACTTATGTAACTCAACCTCCCGAAGAAAAGATTTAATCTGTGTTGTAGAAGAGCCTTTCGATATTGCACGAATGGAAGCTTCCGGAAAGTTCAAAGGACAGTACCATGTTCTACACGGTACCTTATCTCCTTTAAACAATATCAACCCTGACCATTTAACTATTGAGCCTTTAATGAAGAAAATAACCAATGGACAAATAAAAGAGATCATTCTCGCCCTGGACGCAGATATGGAAGGGGATATCACCGCTTTATATATAGGAAAGCTATTAAAAGACCGGGATATTAAAGTCTCCCGCTTGGCACACGGGATCCCTTTTGGTGGAAATATTGATTACATTGATGAACAAACTTTGGGTCGGGCTCTGGAAAACCGGGTTGACTTCTCTATTTAGAACAGGGAGTATAAAATGTCTCTTCTCAACTATAATTCCAAGGAAATTCACTGTAAAATTATCTACTATGGCCCGACCGGTTCCGGCAAAACCAGTAACATTAAATGGATCTGCCGAAACACACAGGATCAAAAACTGGATGTATTTTCCATTCCACTCAAAACAAAACCCAGCACCTTTTTTGATTTCCTGCCATTGGATGTGGGCACCATACGAGGGTTTAAAACCCGATTTCACCTTTATACCATCCCGGGAAACAAATTATTTGAAACCTCTCAAAAACTGTTACTAAAAGGACTGGACGGAATAGTATTTGTAGCGGACTCACAAAAAGAAAAGATGGCAGAAAACAAAGAAGCTATGGAAAAACTAAAACAATACTTAAATGAAGAATCCTTATCACTGGAAAAAATTCCCATGGTGATACAATATAATAAGAGAGACCTACAAAATATCCACTCTGTTACACAAATGCGCACGGCTTTAAATCACTACAACCATCCGGACTTTTCCGCCTGTGCCGAAAAAGGACAAAACGTTTTTGAACCCTTAAAAACCCTGTTAAAGATGGTCCTTACTGTATTAAAAGGAGGCCAATTTCAATAATAATAGTGAAAATAATTAAAGACTTTAGTCCAGTTACCGATACCTAAAGATGAATAAGCAATGGGGGAATAACAAAAAATTTCTATAGGACAAGCAACTACAATGAATCTTAACAAGGAAAATATAGAAAAAATCCAAGGGGTAAAAGCAGCTTCTATTACCCTATCCAACGAAGACAATCTCATAGTGAAAAAAGCTTTCGTTTCAAAGGTAAGCCCTCATGGTTTTAACCTGACTTTTAATTATCGGGATTTGGTTCCTGAATCTCTTAAATTTCAACTACATCTTCATTCCCTTTGGTATAAAAACATTCATATGTATATTCCGGACATGGAAATAGATTTAGAGGGAAGAGTGATTGGCACCCGACATATAGGAAAAGGAAATTTTGAAGTGAATGTAGAGTTCTCTCAGGAACTTCCACAATACTGGCGCGAATGCCTGTTCGATCTATGGCCTAAGTTTGTTTAATATAACAACCTTTCTCATTCCTTAACCAAATGCTTTATACATTCTATTAAATGTGGGTCATCCGCACTATAATACTTTCCATTAATTTTAAAATCTTCATTCTCTCTAACAGATTCTTTGTCCAAAGGAGTGACATTCGTAACAATACATTGAATCTCTTCTTCTGTTAAATTAACGTATTCTTCAATTATGCGATCTCGCTTCTTACAATACGAAAACAACAAAAATAAGAGAAGCACCCATTTTATTCCAGGAACAGAAATATCCTTCATAGAATCTTTATAGTAATAGTGGTGACTGCTACTACTCATCTTCCGGAAAAAAGAAAGGGAACAAAGCCTTCCGCTTCAGGAGAGTAATGATAAGGATTTAACCGAGCCAGCATTTGCTCATCAAAAGTAGGAGAAAGAAGTTCCATTTTACCATCCCCATCCAAGTCCACTACAGCTAACTGCACGGCCTGTCCACGATGATCAAAAAACCATCTTTTGCATTAGGAATCTCAACACGGCTGACTAAATAGCGGGAACCGTTTTGGCTTTCAGAATAAAACTCCAACACAATACTTGTGATTGTTTTAAACTTTACCACTTTCACAGAAGAGCCATTATGCATTAAGTCCCCATAAACAACAGAGAGCATTTTTTGTCCCTCCGGGGCAAATCGAGCCTGCACCCATTCACGAGCCGGAGAAAATAAAATAACAGCGGAACCGATATTTAACACGGCAAAAACAAAAATAAGAACAATCCAGGATACCTTTTTCATTTCTTTCCTTGTCAGTGATGCTATATCAGTTGTGACGACAACCTGATTTTATTTTTCGGCTGATACACGAAAAAAATAAATTTTTTTACTCAAAACCGGATCCTTTTAAAAGACATAAAATCCAACACCACATTAGACTTAAGTCTGTAAAACAACATATATATTTTTAATGATAGGTACATTATTCTCAAGGCAAAAGCAGGTCAAAATGAGTTCGGCTCTGATCCCTGGATTCCCGCCTGCGCGGGAATGACGGCTTTTAGGATGATCTCCAACTAGTATTAAAAGACAACTGATCCATAAAAGAATGAAACGACTTCGGCCAGGAAAGAGAAAAAGAAAGTTCTTTTTTAGTAACAGGATGGGGCAATTCCAAAAAGGCGGAATAAAGAGCTATTTGAGTAAGTGGCACAGTTTTTCTTTTAAAATCAACATTCATACTCTTTAAAAATTTCAACTGACGACGACGGGGAAAATACACATCATCCCCTAAAACAGGCAAACCCATACCACTTAAATGCACTCGTATCTGATGGGTGCGTCCTGTCTCCAACTGACACTGAACATGATGGATTTTATCCTGAAAAGACTCCAAAACCTGATAACGGGTTATAGCTTTCTTAGCCCCTTTCACTTCCTCATCAAAAGAATAAAACCTCTTCCTATCCTTGGGGTGACGACCGATAAAACTGACAATCCTTCCCTCTCTTTCTTTATTTTTTCCGGCTGTTAAAGCCCGATAAATCCGTTTGATTGTTTTCAATTTAAACTGTTCTATTAAAAGATTTTGCGCCTGGTCTGTTTTACTTAAAAGCATCAAACCACTCACATCTTTATCCAAACGATGAACGATTCCCGGTCGAAGAGGGTCCACCCCTTTCGACAAACTTGTTTTTCCGACCAAAGCATTCACCAGGGTATCCTGCTCATGACCGGGCCCGGGATGCACCACCAGGCCAGCCGGTTTATTCACCACCAACAAGTGCTCATCTTCATACAAAACAGGAACAGCCATATCATAAGGTTTAAGCTCCATCGTCTGCGACACTTCCGGGTAAACAACAAAATAGCACTCCCCTTCTTTCACCCGGGAAGAGGGTTTTTCAACAGGAAAATATTTACTTTCCTTTTTTATTTTTACCAAAGACTGCTTAATTATTTTTTCCGCCTGAGAACGGCTGGACACATAATAAGATAAAAAAGCATCCAGTCTCAGTCCATCCTGTTCCGGTGAAACAATAATTTCCTTTTCCACATAAGCTGTTGCCATTTACACCATTACCTTAACCGGTGATCTTAAATAAACAGGTGTGAGCTCTTTCCATTCAATCAGTCCGGAAGAATGAACCTCCCTTTTTACAAGAGAAGCCATATCTTTTATTTCCGGAAAAATATTTTCTTTTACCTCTATTTTCTTTTTCAAATCAGAAGAAAACTGTTCCTTATAAACAGCATACCCGTCCCCCACACATACACATTCTGTCTGGATTTTCACACCTAATTCCTCAGGCAAAACCACACAGGGGGATATAAGCTCCTTCAGCCCACTTTGTTCCCTCTGATAAAGAGCCATATACAAGCTATTCTTAAAGGCATTTAACAGAACCAAAATAGGTTTTCCCTGATCTTTTTGAGATTCAGCCAGAATTTTAAGAGAAGAGACAGGATAAACAGGGACACCTAAAACAAAAGCTATAGTTTTGGCAAAACTGATTCCCACCCGTACACCGGTAAAACGCCCGGGCCCTACACTGACCGCCACAAAAGTATTTTTATGTAGGGCGGGATCTATAGAGGAAGCCGCATCGGTCGAAGAAATCATTTTAAGGTAAGACTGATAAACAGAGTCAAAAGCCGGTGTAATCAGAGAGCTATGAGCCCCCTCGCTCCATTCCTTAACAGCTATGGATTGCATTTCCTGTTCCTCAGGAGATCGGGAGTATAAAGCAAGAGTACCTTTAGGGCTGGTGGTCTCAACTAGAAAACAATGAGAAAACGAAGCGCCAGGGGAAGAAGACATCCTTTGATTTACCAAATAAAAAACCAATTATGTAAATCATTAAAAGTGGTAAAGATTAATAAAAATAATAAAAAGACCAGGCCGAGTTGCTGGGCTATAATCATTTTCTTCATACTGAGAGGAGCGCCATTAAAAAACTCAATTACATAAAACATTAAATGCCCTCCATCAAAAACAGGAATGGGCAAAATATTAAGCAAAAACAACTGCACTGACAGAATAGCCATAATTCTAAAAAAATATTCCAAACCATAGAGATAGCTGTCATAAGCGGCGCGACCAATGGAAATAGCGCCACCTAAAGTTCTCCTGGAAACTTCACCGGTAATAATTTTTTTAATATAAACTCCCACGACAGCACACCAGTGGAAAGTTTTGTTTAACCCCACCCCCAATGCATTAAAAGGATTGGTCTTTCTATCAACATATTGGCCTCCCACCGGAAAATGAGGAAACCGGGCAACAATACCAAGCATATAGCGTTTATGTTCTATCCCATTAACAATTTGCTTCTGTATTTCAGGTTTCACGGAAAAGGTTTGTAGTTTCCCCTCCCTTTTTATTTCCATTTTTAAAGAACCCTGATCCGGGCTGAAGTTTTTGATTTGCTCCACCAAAAATGTCCAACTGGCAACTCTTTCCCCATTAACTTTAAAAATAAAATCACCCTTTTTAAGCCCGGATTGTTCCGCGGCTCCGGATTTTTTTAAGTCAGCAATAAATAAATCAGAACGAGCGAGCCCCAGCTGCTGAAGGCCGGCACCATTTTGATAACCGAGAGGTTTCTTTAACACCACATGCTTTGTCTCTTCCCCTCTTTGCACCTCCATCTTCCAGGAAAAATCCGGAGAAGGAGGAACTTTATTCAATATGTGAAACAACTCTTTCCTACCCTCTACTTTTTGCCCGTTTACAGATAAAACTTTATCAAAGGTTTTTAAGCCAGCCCGACCGGCCGGACTGCTGGGATCTATGACCCCTATCAAAGCTTCCGGCGCGGAAAAACTAAGACCCTCAACCACTCCCCCCTTTTCCAAAAAGCCCCACTTTCCTGTTGTCTCACCTGTAGTGGAAGGGATGGTCCGTGTACTTACTTCACCCGCCTGATTTTTAATTTCTATATTTAATACAGCATCCGGTTTTTCAAAAATAACTTCTTTCACCTGCTTTATATTTTTCACCGGCACTTTATCAATAGAGATAATACGATCACCATAACTTAAACCGGCCTTAGCTACTGCAGAGGAAGGGTCCACTTCCCCTATAACAGGATTGATTCTTCTTTCACCCACTGTCATACTGAGAACAGCAAAAATAAACACCGCCAGAAAAAAGTTCATAAGAGGACCGGCCAGCACAATAGCCGCCCGCTGCCACAATTTCTTATGCAGGAAAGAAACAGGCTGTTGTTCCTTTGGAACTTTCTTTCCATATTCATGCCCGAACATTTTCACATATCCACCTAAGGGGAATAAACTCACACAGTAAACCGTATCCCCTCTTTTCCACTTTAAAATCTTTTTTCCAAAACCCAGACTAAATACCTCTACCCTGACTCCACAAAAACGGGCCACCATGAAATGCCCTAACTCATGAATAAAAACCAATATACCCAGCAAAATAACAAAGGGAAAAAGAGAGCCAACAACTCCCCATAGAGTAGAAAACACACTTAAAAATAAAGACATAATAAATATATTAAAACAATTTAATCAGGAAACCACAACTTTTTAAGTAAGAAACTGTAAACTAAAATACATAAAAGGAAAGGCCAGCAAAAAACCATCCAGACGATCCAGTAAACCACCATGCCCTGGCATAATAACACCGCTGTCCTTAATACCGGCCCGCCTCTTTAACAAAGAGATAAAAAGATCTCCTGTCTGAGCAATAAAAAAACTACACAGACCAAAAATAAAAAGTAAGGGGAAACTAAAACCCTCTGTCAGGTAAAACCCAAGTCCGGAAACCAAGGCACTCACCAGCAAACCACAAAATAAACCGGACCACGTCTTCCGGGGGGAGATAGTCGGCACCCATTTTTTACCACCTAAAAGCCGACCACCCAGGTAAGCAAAAATATCTCCTGAAAAAACAATACACAAAAACAACAATAAAGTATCCGAGGTAGGATAACCCTGATGTAGAGGCATTTTTAATTCAACCAAAAAAATATTTAAAAACAAAGCGGCCGGAAAGCAAATATAAAATAAACTGACAAGACTTAAACCAACCCCGGAAATAAGATCCTCTTTTTCCCGGCGATGCAAAACCCAAAACACAAGAACAAAACAAAAACACACAGGCAATAAAAAGATATTCAATAAAAATAATAAGAAGGAAAGAAAGCCAAACAACAAAAAAAATAAATGAAACCAAACAGAGCTTATTTTATAGAAAATCAGTTTATAATACTCCCAAAGGAGACCTATCGTAACTGCAGACACAAACAAAAACATTCCCTTGACCGGAAATAAAATCCATACCAAAGCCAAAATACCTATAGCACCCAAAGAAGTAAGCACCCTTAAAATAATATTTTTCATTTATTTGCTTCCCTCTTCCTCCGGTGCAGCACCAAAGCGACGATGGGTCCCGGTATAAAACTCCAAGGCCCGTATAAGCTCTTCCTCATTAAAATCCGGCCATAACACCGGACTAACATAAATTTCAGAGTAGGCCGCGGACCAGAGATAGAAGTTGGATATCCGGCTAACCGCACCCGTACGAATAATCATATCCGGTGGAGGAAAAGCGGAAGAACTTAAATATTGAGAAAAGCTCCCTTCGTTTATATCCTCTATTTTCATGTCCCCTTTTTCGATTTTTTTCGATAAAATTTTAACAGCCTCAATAATTTCTCTTTTACCCCCATAATTAACAGCCACGATAAGCTGCAACCCCTGATTGTTTTTTGTTTGTTCCATCATCTCATTAAAAATATCACGCACCGAAGAATTCAGTTCTTCCAAATTACCCAAAACACGAAGACGAATCTGGTTTCGATTCAACTCCTCCTTATAACGAGTAAGGGCCCGGCGCATAAGTTTCATAATCACTGATATTTCTATGGAAGATCTTTTCCAGTTTTCCGTACTGAAAGCAAAAACAGTGAGATAAGGAATCCCCATACGGGAACAACTTTTCACCATTTGCCGTAAAGCTTTTACTCCGCGAAAGTGACCAAAGTAACGAGGCCATCCTTTGTTTTTAGCCCAACGACCATTACCATCCATAATAACAGCCAAATGCTGAAAATCTTTTGGACAGTTAAACTCGTATGAGTTCTTTTTGTTTTTTTTCTGAAAGCTCATTGACTTGTTTTACAAACCGATCCGTCATATCCTGGATATCCGCCTCTGTGTCCTTTGCCTCATCCTCACTAATTTGTTTTTCCTTTAGAGCCTTTCTCACCTTTTCATTCATCATCTTTCGAATTTGACGAAATTCCACCCGCGATTTCTCCACATCTTTCTTAAAGACACGAATCAGTTCTTCTCGCCTTTCCTCTGTTAATTCCGGCACCCTCAGACGAATGACTTTTCCATCTCTTTGGGGAGCCATGCCCAAATCACTTTTAATTAAAGCCGCCTCAATATCCTTTAAAGTATTTTGATCCCAAGGGGAAATAACAAGTGAACGGGCATCCGGACAGGAAATAGAGGCGATATGTTTTAACTCCTGTTCACTGCCATAAGAAGATACCTTTATTCCTTCCAACAAAGAACTGTGCGCGGAGCCCGTGCGCACTTTCTTTACCTTGTCCTGGATATGCTGAAAGGCTTTTTCCATTCTGTCTTGTGTTTCTTTTTTAACTTCCCCTGTTAGCACCCTTTACATTCTCCTTTTCTTTAATCCAAATAAAATCCCCTTAGTATAAATACTAATGAATCAAAGTGCCCAACTTCTCCCCTTTAATAATACGAACAATATTACCTTCTTCTCTCACATTAAAAGTAATCAAAGGCATTTGGTTGTCCATACACAAACTAATAGCCGTAGAGTCCATAATTTTAATTCCCTTATTTAACACATCAATATATTTCAGCTCATCATATTTTTTTGAATTTTTATTCTTCTCCGGATCTTCTTCATACACTCCATCCACTTTTGTTGCTTTTAATAAAATATCCGCTTCCATTTCCATAGCCCGCAGAGCCGCTGCCGTATCAGTGGTAAAATAAGGATTACCCGTCCCTGCTGCAAAAATAATAATACGGTTTTTATCTAAATGGCGAAGAGCTTTCCGACGAATATAGGGTTCCGCCACCTGAGAGATATGCAAAGCGGTTTGTACTCTTGTCTGTACCCCTTTTTTCTCAATCGCCACCTGAAGAGCCAAAGCGTTAATACAGGTAGCCAACATACCCATATAATCTGAACTGGCCCGATCCATTCCCTGGGCTTTTTCAGACATTCCACGAAAAATATTACCACCCCCCACAACAACCGCTGTCTGAACCTGAAGTTGATGAACCTGCACCAACTCTCCGGCCAGTCGTGAAACGGTTGGAGAATGAACGCCAAAACCTTCTTTACCACAGAGAATCTCCCCACTAATTTTAATCAAGATCCTCTTATATTTAGGCTGACTCAATTCGGCTCCTTGGAAGAAGTTGGTGACAGTTGCTCCCCCAATTCAAAACGAACAAACCGACGAATCAAAATATTCTCCCCTAACTTGGCAATCATGTCTTTTAAACTGGCCTCTACCGTTTTAGGTTCATCACCTTGTGAACTGGTTAAAAAGATCTGATCCATCAGGCACACTTCTGAAAACCATTTACTCATCCGGCCTTCCACCACCTTATCCAATACAGCCGGTTTCTTACCTTCCCTTTGAGCTTGTTCTTTAAAAACCGCTTCCTCTTTCTTTATCACTTTCGCCGACACATCCTCCCGATTAATAAAGAGAGGGTTCATCGCCGCAATATGAAGACAAAGCTGATGCACAAAAGTTTTAAAATCCTCTCCCCGAGCGGCGAAATCGGTTTCCACATTCACTTCCACCAATACACCAATGCGGCCTTCTCCATGCAAATAAGCAGACACTCTGCCTTCCTTTGCCTCTCTAAGAGATTTTTTTTCCGCCCGGGCCAAGCCTCTCTTCTTAAGCCACTCCAGGGCTTTATCAAAGTTTTGTTGGGATTCTTGAAGAGCTTTCTTACAATCTAAAATTCCCGCTCCGGTTTTAGCTCTTAAATTTTTAATCTCCTCTACACTCATTGCTTATCCTCACCGGGACTGTCAGGAGAGGAGGCACTGCTTTTTTCTGGCTCTGAGGGGGACTGCTTATCTTCCTTTTTTTCTTCCAATTCCATAGAAATCTCCACATCATCCGCTGTTCCTGCCGCAACCAACTTTCTTTCCTTGGCTTTAAACACTTTCACTACAGTAGGACCTTCCTCTTTTTCCGTCTTTTTATCTGAGCGCAAAGAAGCAGAATGAGAGGAGGATCCCGCAGGAGATGATTTCTCCTTTATTTCCTGACCGGTCTTGTATCTCACACTTTGCGTCCACTTTTGTTGGCCATTGAGACAAGCCTGACTGACCAACTGAACAAAAAACTCAATAGAGCGGGTAGCATCATCATTACTGGGAATAGGGTACTGAATTTTTTCCGGATCACAATTGGTATCCACTAAGGCCACGACGGGAATACCCAGCCTTTGAGCTTCTGCAACAGCAATGCTTTCTCTATTGATATCCACCACAAACAAAGCATCCGGGCTTTTTTTCATATCACGAATACCTTCCAGATAGTCATTCAAGCGTGTATATTCTTTTTCAATACGCGCTTTTTCTTTTTTGGAAAAAGGTTCCAGGTCTCCCCTCTCTCTCATCTGATCAATTTTTTTCATACGATCAATACTGACTTTAATAGTTTGAAAATTAGTAAGAGTTCCTCCCAGCCACCTTTTACTGACATAAAACTGCCCGGCTTTAATGGCCGCCGAACGAACAAGAGGCACAGCCTGTTTTTTAGTACCGACAAAAATAAAAACACCACCATTTGCTGTTACATCTTCCACAAAGGTCAAAGCCTTTTTGGTGCAATCCAGTGTCTTTTGCAAATTAATAATATGAATCCCACCTTGAGAAGTATAAACATAAGGCTTCATTTTGGGATTCCACCTTTGAATCTGGTGACCGAAATGAACACCGGCATCTAACATACTTTTTATACTCAATTCAGCTGACATATTTTTTCTCCCCTATTTTCAAAATAACTGATTTAGCAAATTCACATACCACTCAAAATACATTCTACAAAATTGAGGGCTATCATGCTTCTTACGACAAAAGCAACATAATTCTTAAACCGGAATAAGTTATAACAATCTAATTTTGACTATTCCGCTTTTTTTACACTTCTATAGGGGAGAGTTCTATTTTTAAATTCAAAATAACTTTAGTTTTTTAAGGGGATAACCGATAAAAAAGGTACGGGAAACCCTGTAGAGTACAGGAAATGAGTTAAGCAGGCTCTCATCAAAGCAGGTAAGTATGGTTATGGTTCTCCCCATGATGATATATTCAAGAGATTAAGTGATCGTATCCAATGGATGTGTAAAACCAGAAAAATAAACTGCAATTAACAAGTCCGGAATGACGATACTCAAACCCGGGAAGAAAGGGCTTTGGCCCCCAATTAAAAAAACTTGACTTAAAATCCATATAAGTAGTAAAAAAGACTTTACTTTTTCATATTTATTTGACTTTAATCGATTAATAAAATTTTTCGTAAAGGAAATTCATGTTTAGTCTTAGTACCATTTTAATAGTCTTGGCCGTTTTAGTCTTTTCCTGCATCAAGATTTTGCCGGAATGGCAAAGAGGCCTGGTGCTGCGATTCGGTCGTTTTGTCGGCATCCGGGGCCCCGGGCTGATTATTCTCATCCCGGGAGTGGAAAGACTGATCCGAGTGGACACCCGAACCATTACTATGGATATTCCCCCTCAGGATGTCATCACTCTGGATAATGTGAGCTTAAAGGTAAATGCCGTACTTTACTATCGTATTACCGATCCGGAAAAAGCCATCACCAAGGTGGAGGATTTCCACTTTGCCACTGCCCAATCCGCTCAAACCACTTTGCGTTCCACTTTGGGACAATATCAAATGGATGACCTGCTCTCTCAAAGAGACAAAATAAACCACACTCTTCAGGATATTCTGGACCGTGATACAGAACCCTGGGGTATCAAAATTTCAAAAGTGGAAGTAAAGCACATTGACCTTCCAAAAGAAATGCAAAGAGCGATGGCCCGTCAGGCTGAGGCGGAAAGAGAACGTCGAGCCAAAGTCATTAGCGCAGAGGGAGAATTCCAAAGGGCGGAAAAACTGACAGAAGCTTCAAAAATCATTTCTTCCAGTCCGGCCGCTATTCAACTGGCTTATCTTCAAGCCCTGAATGAAATCTCCAGTGAAGGAACTAAAACCGTTGTTTTTCCCATCCCCATGAACCTTCTGGAATCCTTTCAAAAACAAAAAAATCCAACAGAGTAGATCTCACAAAAACTGGATGTATTTTGAGCTGAAAACAGGCGTCTACCTAAAATTATAGACCTAGGTCTTTAAATATTTAAAATCCAAGCCATTTTTTCCGATTATTTAGTAAGATAAAATGTAAATGTATAAACCTCAACAGGAAAAATATCACTCTGGTAAAAGTTAATAAGAGGTACAAATGAAAAAATATATTATATTTTTTTCCTGCTCGCTAATTATAATAACGGTTTCCCTCTTCATGAGTTGCACTGATGAGCAGGGTGATCCTAATTCAGGGGGTGGTGATTTCGGTTACACTCCAGGCTCCCCTACTTCCAATAATCCAGACAATGACTATATATTTGATCCTGCCGATCCCACCAGAGGCGCCTCAACACATTATTCCTCAAATGGAAGAGACAACAGTAATAATAATAATGATCCCCTTCACAAAAGCAGTTATGTTTTGGAAAAAGAGGAAAGATGGGGAACCAGTGCGCCTATCACTGTTACCAGCGAATCCACATTTGAAGATTTTCGTCTGGGGGAACCTGTTAACAGCATGGATGATATTGAAGATCTGAGAGTGTACGTTAAGTTAAGTAAAACCGGCAGTAATTACTATGGTGGTGACGTTACTATCGCCTATTGGGACAGAGGAAGAGAAAGACCCGAACGAAAGATTGAATTCAGCTCAGGCAGTGGTGGCAACGCCAAATACAATGTGTGGTTTAGAAAAAACAATAGAGATTACTACCATGGTTTTTTTCAGGAAAACTATGGGGCCATTGTCTTCGTCATTGACAGTGTTACACCTGTTGTACAAAACCCTGACTCCCCTACAACCAATGTATTGTACAGCGGTTCCATCTGGGTTATGCAGTTTCGTACCACCTTTAGAGGTAGAAATTCCTGCAATAACCAAGATCAAAAATACGTTTTTGATCACAATAAGTATTTATCCTCAATCGGAGAAGAGACTATTCCCACCCTCGCAGAAAAAAACAGAAAATGTTGGTTCCTGACCACCGGTCCTTATGATTGCCGGACATGGAGAAACGGAAAAGGTGTGAACACATTTAAAGCCGTTAACCCTGATGACCAGTGTTACAGCAAAATGGGAACCTTTCAAGGATTAGATATTTTGAAAGCCTTCAATGTAAGCGCCATTAACGAAATTCGGGTTCACAACTAAAAAAGGAGTAATGTGATGAAAAATATAACTCTGCTTACCGCTATCCTAACTCTTGGTTTTTTATTTGCCGGCTGTGGTGGAGGTTCAGGTTCCGATACAAACAGAGAGGTTACCAGACCTGACTCAAACAGGAGGACTGAATCAACTGTAAAATTAAGATCAACAGGCGATACCAAAGGAGATGTGTCTTATATTGACCTTGAAGTTATTTTCCCTGCCGATACAACCCAAAGCCTTTTTGATTATACAGGAGATGCCACTATTAGAGGAACGATACAGGCATCATATTATCCTTGTATAAGAGAGAGATCCTCTTTTAATTGTAAAGCCTCACTGGCTGCAGGAAGTATCACAGCCCAAAGCTGCTCTATCAGAAACAGCAATTTTTATATCCACATCACAGTCCTGAGAGGCAAAAAACTAAAAGAATCTTATTCCATTTACTACGCTGAAGCTAATACACACGATTTTGGTTGTTACGCCCCACGATAAAGTTTATACCTCCACTCGCAAAGGACTGATTTTCAAGAATAAAATAAAATATGAAAAAAAAGTCCAGCTTAGATAAAACAATAAATCAGTTTTTAGAGGAATCGGAAATTAACCGATCCCCTCATACTTTCTCCGCCTATAGAAGAGACCTGCAACTCTATAAGCTCTTTCTAAAAAATAATAAAGATATCTCTCTCCTCTATGAATACATAGATAAAAAAGGCTTGAGTGCCCGCTCTAAAGCCAGAATTATCAGCAGTGTCCGTTCTTACCTGCGCTTCCTGGAATCCAAAGGGCAAAAAACTCAATTACAAAAGTTAAACCCCGTACCTGTAAAATCCAATTTACCAAAACTCATTTCCCCGGAAGAGTTTGGTAAAATATACAAAGCCGCCACTACTTCAGATATTCACAAAACCGCCCGAAACCACATCACCTTACTTTTAC
Organism: Bdellovibrionales bacterium; assembly: GCA_028283955.1. GTDB lineage: Bacteria > Bdellovibrionota > Bdellovibrionia > Bdellovibrionales > UBA1609 > JANQSP01. The sequence goes on along the minus strand of JANQSP010000044.1, from coordinate 1,116 downwards.
TTTTTGGCTTGGGCTGCAGAATCAGTGAAATCATCCAATTGAATTTACAAAATATAAATGAATCAGACTACTCGCTTGTGGTAACGGGAAAAAGAAAAAAACAAAGATTGTTACCCCTGACACAAGATCTTTACACTCATTTGAACAAGTATATTTTCGAAAATCGCCCGACTCTATTAAAAAATAATAAAACTCATTCTGTTTTAATTAATAACCGAGGGCATCGGCCCTCTCGCGTGGATGTCTGGAGATGGTTATCCGTATGGTCTAAAAAAGCCGGATTTAAAGAAGTGAAAAGCCCTCATCAGTTTCGACACGGTTTTGCCACCGGGCTTTTGGAAAATGGAGCGGACCTCAGAAGTATTCAGTTTCTACTGGGACATTCCAGTATTCAAACCACTCAAATTTACACTTCCGTTAAACAAGCCCATTTAAAAAAAACCATAAAAAAACACCACCCTCTTTCCTCTATAAAAAAATCTTAAAAGTAGGCCTTATAAAAAATTAAGCACCATAAGATGACATTAGCTGTTCATTTCCATAAAGCTCTAATAAATATTGATAATTATATGTCTCAAGTCTTTCTTTTAATACCTTAACGCCCCATTCCTGTTCCCATTTCTGTAATTGTCTTAATTTTAAATTGGAGAAGCCTAGTAAATCCTTTTTTATTTTTTCTATAGTGGCCTCTTTTCCAATGTAGCTTTCTACATATTCCACCACTTCCTTTAACTCTTTAAGTCTGGCTTTAGAAAAGCCTTCTAAATCCTTTTTCATTCTTTCTATAGTGGCCTCTTTTCCAATGTAGCTCTCTACATATTCCACCACTTCCTTTAACTCTTTAAGTTTGGCATCAGAGAAGCCTTGTAAATCCTTTTTCATTCTTTCTATAGTAGCCTCTTTTCCGATGTAGCTCTCTACATATTCCACTATCTCTTTTAAATCCTTAAGTTTGGCATCAGAAAAGCCTTGTAAATTGTTTTTCATTCTTTCTATAGTGGCTGCTTTTCCAATGTAGCTTTCTACATATTCCACCACTTCCTTTAACTTTTCAAGTTTAGCTCTGGAGAAGCCTTGTAAATCCTTTTTCATTCTTTCTATAGTGGCCTCTTTTCC
>JANQSP010000038.1 GCA_028283955.1 Bdellovibrionales bacterium | reverse complement strand
TGAATATTTAAAAGAAAATGAAAACACCGATGCAAATGCAATCAACTTCAATGTGGTCTCCCATTCCCCTGCTCGTTTTATAAAACCAGGATTATATATAAGGAATACAGAGGATCAACTGGTTTTATTACGTGCCTTATTTAGTGCACACGATCCTCAGATGTCTGTAGACTTTTTTTACGGTGATGATTTGGCGGCGGCAAAGGAAGAAAATCGGAAGCAGGTGTTGGACAGCTATTTAAATCCCAACAAACTCGTTAAGCTTTATTTTGATACTATGGAAAATGGCTTTACTTTCTTTAAAGAAAAAGTGCTTAATTCTGTACAAGAGAGCTATGACTCTCTTACTGAAGAGGATAGAGAAGATATTCAGAAGGAACTTAAAATAACACAAGAAATTACTATAGAACACTATCGGCAGCATTTACTTAAAGCTTTCTTTGACGATCTGGTTGCTCAAACAAAGGGTTTCATGAAATTTGAAATAGAAGAAGAAGGGAAGAAAACAGAAAAGTTAAGAGAATACATTGTAAAAAGTGTTTTGCGTGATGATTTTGATTTACCGGAAGGGGCTCATTTTCTTAAGGAATTAGGGGATTTTTATTTTGAGAGAGATGAAACAGAACCTTTTTTGGCCTGGTATTTTGCCGGTTGGGACACCTTACTTAAAGTGAAATATGAATCTATTAATCCAGGTGATTTAACTTCTGATGAAGCTGTGAAAGGGTTTCTTACAGATCTATGGGAAAATGATGTTGTTATAATAAAGAATGAAACTGTACACCGGTTACCTATAGATTACGGTAAAGTTGATGACAGTTTAAGAAAAAGAGTATTGGCAGCTGGTGTTGAATATCTAAAAGAAACTGTTGAATCGCAGGTGGAAGCACGGGGGGACATTAATGTTATTGACCCTTATTATATAGAAAAAAAATTAGGTAAAAAAAGGGAGGACATTCCTACTAAAGTATTATGGGCATACCAGCGTTTATTAAATTTGAGAGAGGCTCTTTCTGACGAGTTAACAGAAAATGTTGTTCTTGCTAAGTTATATGAGCAAATGTTTATAGATGTAAGTAATGAAAACAGTGAGCCTCATTATGTTCAGGTCAGTTCTCGCCCTCAGGGAATGCATGTCGTGGAGGCAAGGAATGCTTTATACCAGATAAAAGAAGAACAATTTGAGATTAAATACCATCCCTCCAGACTGGAAGGCATTCGGACGTCTCATATGACAGATTTTATAGTGGCTTCGGCCCTTTGTGGACCTGATTTAAGAAATCAGGGTCAGGATCTTCTAATAAAAGAGGACAGTATTTCAGATGCTGAAAATGCTGGGGATTCCAGATCCGCTTTTGAAGCCCTTTTTGCGGAAGGGGATATAGATGACATTATGGATTCCATACCCGTTTTTGATCGCTCTTTTTGGGGTAAAGATTATTCTTTTTACCCTCCTCGTATTGTCACAATAGATGAGGATGTAAGAAAAAGCATCTGTAGTGGTTTATTTAGTGGGAATACAAATAGAATAATTGAAAATATTTACGATGGTCGTTTCCGGGTAGGGGATAAAGAATATAGCAATCTTTTACATTTGGTTTTGGATCATGTTGGACTGGAGGGGGTTTCCTCTGTGGAAGAGTTTGATGTCTGGTGGTTTTTTACGGTAGGAGCTTATATGTCATTGTTTCAAATGGCCGCGGACAGGGAATATAAAAGAGTTGTAGAAAATGGATTTATAGAGCCTTTTTTTAATGATGATATGGAAATGGAGAACATAAGAAGCATGAGACTCGGTCCGTCTGCGAATCAATCTTTAATAGACCGGACATTATTTCTTTCCGGAAACTATTTTGAAGAAAGAAGGGGAAGACAAAGACAAGGTAATTCCCGTCCAAAAGAGTATTCCTTCGCTCTACCTACCGGAACATTTCATAATATGCATTTTGAATTGCTTTATTGGTCGGATATGATTCTTCATTTTGTTCACAAAAGGGAGGGTGGTATAAGTGATGAAAAATTGAGTTCTTTAAAGGAAAATTTATTGAAATTTACAGATGCATTCAAACCCCCTGCGGATTGCTCTACAAACCGTTCTTTTCCGGAAATGAGTGCTCGTTGTCAGGCTTGGGCAGAAAGTTTTTTAAGGGGTTTAAAGCAGTTGGATGGAGAGGTATTAAGTAATATAATACTTCAACTTGGTATAGATAGACGGAGATTAATGAAAACAACTTATCCTGAGGAGATCAGAATTGAAGGGCTTTCTCAAGAGCAGATAGATAATGTAAAAGAAGTAAGAAATATATATATTGGTTCTTTTTTCTGTGATAATGGAAGAGCAGATATCTATGAATGTGAGCCTACCTCCCTGCCTCAGCAGTTTTTAAATTACTCAATGATAAGATTCGACAAAGTTTTAAAGGAAGCGACTAATTACATGATTCATATTGGAAATATATCCAGCCATCGGGATGTACGGTCCGTTACCACTTCTCATTAGTAATGAAGATATTTAGGTTTGTGTATCAGTGGGGTCGTTGCCGCTGTCGTTATTGTTGTTGTTACTATTATTGATGGTCATGTTGATATTGTTGGTGTTGGTATTATCTGTAGTGGGTATTTCTGTTGAACCAGTACCTGTTGAGCCTGTGTCTGTTGAGCCTGTGTCTGGTAAACTCTCAGGGTAAATCCGAAAAAAAGAATTTATTTTTCTCTTGAACCATTCTTTTTCCGCCATGGATACGAATAAGGAAGTGGCAAGGATGGAAAGCGGAATAATAGCAAAAATTAAATTTTGAATCCATTCCCCCTGCTCCAGACCCCTTTGTAAAGGCAAGGTGGCCAGTACAGCACAGGCAAGACCTCTGGGGCCCATGGCTGTGGCTGTTATGGCATCCAGTTTGGAGACGTTTTCACTTTTGAATATAAAACGAATGGAAAAATAACGAGTGACAAAAATAAGAGCTGTTAAACAAAGAGCCCAAAAAACGGAAGACACCCCTTTGATCTGAATCAAAAGCCCCAGGTAAAGGAAGAAAAAAGTACGGAGTAAAAAAGTGATGGCACTTAATATGGTAAGTTCATTGGAGGAGACAGGCTTATCTTCCAGGAAGGATCTTAAACCCGGTGGAAAGAGACTGATATTAGCCAGGGTAAAGCCCAGGCTCAAAACCCCTATGGCTCCGTTTAAAGATAAAAACTCCAAAACTCCATAGGTGAGTAAAGCGCCTGCCTCTCCGGCGAAAGGAAGTTTTGACACTTCTGTTTTTTTTCTTAAGAAAGCCCATAAAATACCGGACAGCACACCTATGCCAATGGATTTTATGGGCGTGGCACCGAGGTTGATAAAAAACTGCCCCACACTGCTGCTTTCAGAAGTGAGGTACTCCAACAAACCCAGGAAAATAACAATGGTCAATACATCCGTAAAGGCGGACTCCAAAGAAAGCACGGTTTTTGTTTGTTTTCTGATGGAAAGAGGTTTCACCATGGGGATCACAATAGCGGAAGAGGTACTGCCAATACCCACACCAACCAGAATGGCTGACATGAGAGGGAGGACAGGAATGAGTACAACAGCCGTGACAATAGTGATAGAGAAAAAACTAAAAAGGGAAAGACTTAAAGCGGATACAGAGGACTCCATTAAATCCTTAAAGCTTAAATGGAGCCCCCCTTCATAAAGAATAACAATCAGGGTGATGATGGATAAAACTTTTCCGGCCTGGCCTAAATGAATATCCGGTTGAATTAGACTGGTTACAGAAGGGCCTAATATAAAACCAATAATAATTAAGATAAGAAGATCGGGGATCTTGGTTTTTATAAAAAACCAGTTAAGGGCATGTCCAAGAAAAAACAGAATGGAAAGTCCAATAATAATAATATCCATATTGTGTGCCTGAAAAGGTGTCCTTTCTTTTTTGCTGTTTTTTATATTTGTTTATTATTCCAAACCTGCCCTAAGTAAAAACTACTCAGCTAAATAGGTGTATCCTGACAAGGCCTGAGAATAGTTTTTTAATAATCGACCTGCTTCCTCCCTGGAGAGTTTTTCATTCAGTACAGCTGCTTCCGTTTTTTGATGGATTTTTTCCATTAAATCCCTTTTATGGTAACCCACATATTTAAGCATGTCATATATGGAATCCCCTTCTACATGATGATCCACTGAGTAATTGCCGTTTTTACTGATGGAAACGTGAATAGCATCTGTGTCTCCAAATAAATTATGCATATCTCCCAAAATTTCCTGATAAGCGCCTGTTAAAAAGGCAGCCATATAATAAGGATTTCCTTTTTGAAGTGGGTGTACCATTAAATGTTTTTCGTTTTTCCATAAATCGTAATTCATGAAATGGGCGATTTTCCCATCGGAATCACAAGTGAGATCGGCCAGGCTGGCTCGTCTTTCCGGTTTTTCGTCCAGACGATGAATAGGCATAATAGGAAACATATGCCCTAAAGCCCAGGAATCCGGCAGACTTTGGAATACAGAGAAATTGGAGAAGTAGATATCGGAGAGTTCATCTGTCAGGGCCTGGAAGATCTCCTCATAGTCTTCTTTTCCTTCGGTCAGGCTTTTTAAACGGGAAGCGGCCATGCAGTAAATATTTTCCGCCAATGCGGCTTCCTTCAAACTGAGTACGCCATAGATAAAGAGCTGGTGGATATCTTTCTTTTTTTCAATAAGATCATTAAAAGATTCACTGACGGGATTTTTTTTCAAACCTTTATAGATTTCGTAAAGGTCTTTTACGAAGGCATGGGTATTGGGTTCAATTTGGAATTTTTCTTTTATAGTTGTTTTGTCTGAACCTGCCTCCAGTAAAAAATCAGAATCTAGTTTTTTCTCGATTAAGTTGGCATTCATTACATTAAAAACCAGAAGAGAACTATGAGCCACGAGAAAACGTCCGGACTCGGAAATAATATGAGGATGGGGACTGTTATTTTCATCGCAAATGCTTTGCAGGTGATAGACAATATCATTTACATATTCCTGAGTGCTGTAATTGGTGGAGGAGTGAGATTGCCCTGAACCATCGTAGTCCACTCCCAATCCCCCTCCTACATCCATGTATTCGATTTGGACTCCAAAACTATACAGTTCCGTCATAATTCGGGCGGCCTCACGGATGGCGGACTTAATAGGATGAATAGAAGGCACTTGGGATCCAATATGAAAATGTAAAAGGTTTAAGTTTTCTAGTGAGGAGTATTCTTTTAAAATTTCCACCCCCTGAACAATTTCACTGGCGGTGAGCCCGAATTTGGATTTAAAACCGGAGCTTTCCATCCACTTTCCATTTCCCTGAGTGTTGAGTTTTATTCTAAATCCGATATTGGGTTTTACTTTTAAAGTTTGAGCGATTTGAAGAATGATTTTTAGTTCCTCCAGCCTTTCCACAACAATAAAAATCCGCATGCCGGCTTTTAAGGAAAGAAGAGCTGTCTGAATGTATTCCGTGTCTTTAAAACCATTGCATATAATAATCCGATCCGGTTCATCCAAAAGAGCCAAGGCAATCAACAGTTCCGGTTTACTTCCCACTTCCAGGCCAAAACCATAAGGCCCTCCAGACTTGATAATATCTTTTATTACATAACTTTGTTGATTTACTTTAATGGGAAAAACCCCCTGGTACCGGCCCTGGTATCCATATTCCTGAATAGCCTGATTGAAACAGGTAACGAGTTTATTCATTTGGGAATGAATGATGTCGGGAAAACGAATCAGTACCGGTAAACGGGTGTTTTGCTTACCCAATTCAGTTATAATTTTATATAGGTTCAAATGGGGGCCTTCTGCTCCCTGTGGGGTGATCTCTACATGACCTTTTGAATTAAGGGTGAAAAAATCCGCGCCCCAGATATTTACTCCATAGGCTTTAATGCTATCTTCTATTGTCCATTTTGGATTATTTTCGCTTGTGGGGAATGTTACCTCTTCTGTTTTATGGAGGTCTTTCGGTAAGACAGCTATTTTATTTTTTAATATAGTTTCTTTTTTCATTATTTCTTCCCTGTTTTTTTTTATCTTTTTAAGGGGCTTATTCCAATTAAAATTTTAGTTTGTGATAATATTCAGGATGCGACCGGCTTTATAAATGACTTTTTTCACTGTTTTTCCCTTTAAGGCATTTTGTACGGCTGTTTTTTCTTTGGCGGCCTTGAGGGCTTCAGATTCGCTGGTGCTGTTTAAACAGGAAATAGAGCTTCTGGTTTTTCCGTTTATCTGTACTCCTATAGTGAATTCTTTTTCCTGTACCATTTCCTCCTTAAAGGTTGGCCAGGTGCTGAGGGAAACAAAGCCCTCTCCCCCCAGAGCAGACCAGATTTCTTCAGCTATATGAGGTGCAAATGGCATCAATAACTGCGATAATATTTTTAATATTTTGTGGTTTCTTGTTTTTTTTCTGTAAAGTTCATTTACCAGAATCATCATTGCGCTGATAGCTGTATTAAAGTTTAGACTTTCAATATCTTCTGTGACTTTTTTTATGGTGCGATTGAGAAGAGGGTTGAGGTTTTGATTCATTTCTCCCTGTTCAGGAAGGACTTTTCCCTTTTCGTCAAAACAAAGTCTCCATATACGTTCTAAAAATCGCCGACTGCCTTCAATTCCCTGTGAAGACCAGGGTTTGTCTTTCTCTAAAGGCCCCAGGAAGGTGATATAAACCCTTATTGTATCTGCTCCATATTTATCTCTCAGTGGATCCGGATTGATGACATTGCCTCTGGATTTGGACATTTTGTGACTGTCTTCCCCTAAAATCATTCCCTGGTGTACCAGTTTTGTAAATGGCTCTTTATGAGAAACCATTTTTTTGTCATATAAAAATTTTTGCCAAAATCGGGCATAAAGAAGATGCCCTACAGTGTGCTCCGGTCCTCCAACATAGAGGTCAACCGGCATCCAGTATTTTTGTTTTTCAAAGTCAAAAGGAGATTTGTTGTTTTTGGGATCCGTATAACGTAAAAAATACCAGGAAGAGGCAGCGTAACCGGGCATGGTGCTACCTTCTCTTTTTCCTGTTTCCCCTGTTTGAGGGTCTTTATAGTTTATGAATTCCGGCTGGCGGGCCAAAGGAGGCTCTCCCTTTTCTGTAGGTTCATAATGGGTGGTTTCCGGAAGTAAAACAGGCAGTTCTTTCTCATCAATCGCTTTTGTTTTATTTTTAAAATGAACGACAGGAAAAGGCTCTCCCCAATATCTTTGTCTGGAAAAAATCCAGTCTTTTAATTTGTATTGAATTTCTTTTTTTCCATATTTATTTTTTTCTATTTCCTCTATGGCTTTTTTGATGGCCTCCTCTTTGTTTAGTCCGTTTAAAAAGTCTGATTGAATGTGCAGACTGTCTTCTATAAAGGGCAGTTCTTCACATTCCATGATTTTTTTAACAGGTAATTTAAATTTTTTGGCAAATTCAAAATCCCTTTCATCATGAGCCGGCACAGCCATGATGGCTCCGGTGCCGTAGTCCATGAGCACATAGCTGGCTGTCCAGATGGGGATTTCCTCTTTTGTAAAAGGATGAATGGCATAACTGCCTGTAAAAACACCTGTTTTGTCTTCAGCGGCTTTTCTGTCCACATCGGATATATGAAGTATTTTTTCCTGATAAGCCAAAACGTCTTTTTTGTATTTTTCAGTTGTGATTTCTGCTGTTAGCGGATGTTCGGGGGAGAGCACCATAAAGGTTACTCCGAATAAAGTGTCAGGACGGGTCGTGAACACCTCGATATTTCCACTGTTGTTTTTTATGGGAAATAAAATTCTGGCCCCTTCACTTTTTCCGATCCAGTTTTTTTGCCCTTCTATAGTTCTTTCCGGCCAATCTAAAGTCCTCAGATCTTTTAAAAGTCTTTCCGCGTAGCTGGTGATGGATAAAAGCCATTGTTTAATGGGGGTTTTAATAACCGGATGGCCCCCCACTTCGCTTTTCCCGTCAACGACCTCTTCATTAGCTAAAATGGTTTTAAGGGCCGGACACCAGTTCACAGGGACTTTTTTTTGATAGGCTAAACCCTCTTTGAAAAAATGAAGAAAGAGGAGTTGAGTCCACCTGTAATATTCCGGTTCACAAGTGGAAATTTCCCGATCCCAGTCAAAGCTGTAGCCGAAAGATTTAAGTTGCCGGCGAAAATTATCAATGGCCTGATGAGTAATAACGGAAGGATGGATACCCGTTCTTATAGCATACTGTTCTGCCGGCAGGCCAAAAGCATCATAACCCATGGGGTGAAGTACATTAAAACCACGACATCTTTTATAACGGGCAATGATTTCCGTTGGTGCATAGGCTGTTAAGTGTCCTATATGCAAACCCGAGCCGGACGGATAAGGAAACATACTCAAAGCATAGAATTTAGGTTTATTCGGATCCTCTTCCGCTTTGAAACATTTACTGTCTTCCCACTTCTTTTGCCACTTTTGTTCCAGTGTTTTGTGATCAAATGCCATCTTATTTTAATAAGAAAACTTTGCTATTAAAGTCAATTTTTTTTAAAAAATCGAGGACATTTTTAATATAAAATTCTCTTTCTGTTTTTAAACCTTGTAAATGGGCACTGTGTTTTAGCTGGCACACGTTTAAGTTGATGTGTTTTATTTTACTGAAGCAGTTGTTGATGTAAGCGGGAGGTACCTGTCGGTCTTTTAAGGATTGAAGGCTCAGGACCGGTAGATTTTTAGGGAGAAGAGGTAATTGTTTTTTTATACTGCTTTTAATAAGGGAAGGTTTGAAGGCCAAGTACATTTGGATGGTTAAATGTATTTTAAAAAAAATATTATGGATTGGGTGGTGGTAAGTAAAAAATCTCCATACGGCTAAAAGCAAATGGGAAAAAGGCCCTCCATCGCATACAAGAGCTTTAATATCCTTTCTTTTGGAAGCGGTTAAAAGAGCGGCCAGAGAAGGAAAAGAAAAACTGAAAATAACTTTATCTTCTTTAAATTGATCTAAAACCTCTTCCAACTCTTTGGACCATATTTTAACCACTCCCTCTTTTGCGTTTTTCATTGTAGGTAAAAAATCGTTCCAATGGCTTTTTCCACTTAAAAAGGCGGAATAGCTGTAAACATCAAATCCATTTTGATTAAGAAAGGCAATGTGATGTTTTAACTGCTCCGGCACCCCTCCCAAATGATGAACCAGAACAATCAGAGTGTTATGTTTTTTATTATCGGAGGCGTGGTATTTTCCGTTTATTGTCATACTATTTCTTAATACCGACGGTCATTCCCTCAGCGGTAGGAATAAGAGTGGAAGTGTACATACCCGAATGAGCTATTTTCTCATTGAATTTTTTCATTACTTCTAAAGCTTCTTTGTCTTGTTCCCTTTCGGGTTCTCCATAGACAGCGCCGAATAAGAAAGTATTGTCCGCCGCTAAAAGGCCACCGGAGTTTAAGTGTTTATCACTCCAGTCCAGGTAATCCAAATACGCTTTTTTATCCGCATCAATGAAAACCATATCAAAAGGGCCTTCGTTCTCTATTGTTTTTAGGCTTTGTATGGCAGGCCCGGGAATAAAGCGGATTTTGTGAGAGTGAGGGTCCTTTTTCATGAGTGTTTTTGCTTTTTCCTGCCGGTTTTTATCTATATCAAGTGTAAAGAGCTTTCCGTCGCTGGGAAGAGTGCGGGCTATCATAAGGCTTGAATATCCATGAAGTGTCCCTATCTCTACGGCTTTTTTTACTTTTAAGGCTTTACATAAGAACTGTAAAATCCCGCCTTCATAGCCGGATATTTGCATATGCCCCACATTTTCTTTTTCAGAGTTTGTACGAATACTTCTTAGAATGTCGTCTTCTTTTGAAAAGACTTTTTTTAAGTATAAATTTTTGGCTGTCTCTTTGGTTCTCATGGCTAAAAAAATCTATCATAGTTTAAAACTTTAGGGAAAAAAATGTGAGTAACTGCCGCGTGATAATTCTATACCTCTTAAACATGGTTCCAGTTCGTATATTATAAGTGTATATTATAACTAAGGAAATATAAAAAACCGGACAGGAAAATTAAATCTATTATTTATGATGTGGTCTGAAATATAAAGTCAATTGGGAGCCAAAGCATTGGATTTTATAAAGGATTGTGCTTATATCACTAAAGTGATTTGGGATGAAAAAAAGGTAAAAACGATATGTCCTCTTTGATTGAAGTTAAAAATTTATCTGTCGATTTCAAAACGGATGAAGCGGTTGTCAAAGCAGTCCGGGATGTTTCTTTTAATATTCCAAAAGGAAAAACAGTGGGCCTGGTGGGAGAATCCGGTTCCGGAAAAAGTGTGACAGCTCTTTCCATTATGAGGCTCATTCCCGAACCACCTGGTTCTATTTCCGGCGGTGAAATTTTCCTGGATAAGGAGGATATTTTAAAACTGCCCGAGCCTCGTATGAGGAAGATTCGTGGTAACCGCATATCCATGATTTTTCAGGAGCCTATGTCCAGTCTGAATCCTGTTTTTACAGTGGGCAATCAGATTTCAGAGGCTTTGATTTTACACAGAGGCATGAACAAAAAGGAAGCTTTGGAGGAATCCATCAGGCTACTGGAGCAGGTGGAAGTGGATAATCCTTCTGAAAGGGTAAAATCCTATCCTCATCAGTTGAGTGGTGGGCAAAGACAAAGAGTGATGATTGCCATGGCTATTGCCTGCAATCCTGATCTTCTCATTGCGGATGAACCTACAACAGCTTTGGATGTAACCATTCAAAAACAAATTATGGAACTTTTGAAAAACCTTCAGAAAAAATATTCCATGAGTGTTTTGTTTATCACACATAATTTGGGTTTAATTTCCGAGATAGCGGATGAAGTTTTGGTTATGTATAAAGGTCAGATAGTGGAAAAAAACACCACTTCGGAGATTTTTAAAAACCCCTCTCATCCTTATACGAAAGGGTTAATGGCCTGCCGGCCGACTTTGGATAAGGACAGCCGCCGCCTGCCGGTCATGGACGATTATATGGATGAACAGGGAAAGGCCCTGGAGCCGGATAAAGAAAAATGGGGAACCAAAACAGTTAAACAGCTTTCTTCAAAAGAGGTTTTACTGGAAGTGAAAAAATTAAAAAAATATTTTCCTCTTAAAAAAACCTTGTTCGGTAAAGTGCAGTCCTGGGTAAAAGCCGTGGATGATGTGTCTTTTGTGATCAGAAAAGGGGAAACCCTGGGCCTGGTGGGGGAGTCCGGCTGTGGAAAAACCACTTTGGGAAGAGTGATTTTGAAACTCCTTTCCGCTACAGAAGGTAATGTGATTTACCAGGGGCAAAATGTGATGAATCTTTCCCGGAAGGAAATGAAACCTCTTAGAAGAAAAATGCAGGTGATTTTTCAAGATCCCTACTCTTCCCTTAATCCTCGTATGACCATTGGTTCGGCTATTATGGAACCGATGATTATTCATAATCTGGGAGAGGATAAAAAAGAGAGGATCAAAAAGACAGAGCAGTTGCTGGAGAGAGTGGGGTTGAGAGTGGATATGCTGAACCGATACCCTCATGAATTTTCCGGCGGGCAAAGGCAAAGAATTTGTATTGCCCGGGCTTTGGCGGTGCAGCCGGAGTTTATTATATGTGATGAATCCGTTTCGGCTTTGGATGTATCCATTCAATCACAAATTATTAATTTACTTTTGGATCTTCAGGATGAAATGGATCTCACTTATATTTTTATTTCCCATGACCTGGCTGTGGTAAAGTTTATTTCCGATGAAGTTTGTGTCATGAATAAAGGTAAAATTATTGAGAAAAACACCTCCTTTGATATTTATAAAAATCCCAAAGAAGACTATACAAAAAAGCTTCTTCACTCTATCCCGCAGTAAAATAAAAAATATTACTATTTTAATGGTGTGAAAAATTTTCACTCTATCTTAAATAATTTATTTTATAAGAGTTAATTTTGATTTTAAGAAAATTACTTTGACTTTATTGCTTTTTACAATGCACAAAATTTGCTAGGTAAAATAACAGCTATGAAATTCATTTTCTTATTTTTAATTTTTTTATGTGCCTGTGGCAAAACAGATGGTGGAAACCTGCAGATAGATAGTCAGGGTGGAGAGGGTATAGGACTTCCTGAACCTTCTATTGCCGGTCTCACTCCTCGTTTTAAGTTGACTGAATTGTCAGCTGTTCGGGAACAATTCCTTACAATAAATGATAATATTGTATTTACCGGTCTTAAAGAACAAATGGAGGAACAAAAATCCCTTAAGAATGTTAATTTGGCGGTGAAATCACATTGTCTTTTAGATGAAGAAAAAGTCCTTATTAAGGAATTTAACAGGGCACTGAATCCATCTATTCCCCTCATGGAACTGTTGCCGGAGGAGGTGCTGTTGTACCAGGGGGACAGTTATCCTTCTTGTGGTTTTTCCTTTAAGGCGGAGAATAAAAAGGGAGCCGCTCATCATTTTGAATTACCTCAATTACCTATCATGGATTATGCGAAAAGCCGTTTTATTAAATTTTTTAGCCCGTCCATGAGAATAAATGAATCTTTTCCGTATGTGGGTATGGACAGTATAGCTGATTATTGGCTGGATCTTGGAGAACAGGAATCAATAGATAATCTAAGTTTGGTGTGTCATGATTTTTCTTTATCTCTTCCTATTCGTCCTCAGCAGTTTATTCCCGTTTCCGCTTTTCTTTTTGATCAATTAAAAGAGAAAGTGAGAAAAGAAATTAACAGGAAAAGGCCTATTCAACCCTGTCGTATTCTTGGCTATGTAGGTAAGACCCTTACCGGGGCATCTTATGTGTTTTATTTACGTTACTCTGCCCCTCCTTTGTATGTGTCGATAGAGGATGATTTGTTTGAAGATAAAGAGTCCTCATTTTATTTTGAATTTATGCGACCGAATGGAATGGGGGATAAAAAAGATCGACCGGATGTACCTCTTTATTTCTACTCTATTCACAATCCTCATCCTTATCCTGTTTATATCCTGATTGAAAATTACAGCGAAAGAGAAGGCGGGTGGCTTTCACTGGATTTTTATGGACTATATCACAGTCGAAACGGAAGTTTTTATGCTCTACATGACGACAGTTTTTATTTGGAT
>JANQSP010000031.1 GCA_028283955.1 Bdellovibrionales bacterium | reverse complement strand
TTCAATATTGATTTTGTGCTAAATATTACTGTCTCCACTGAACCTGCCCTAAGTAAAAAAACCGCCCTAATCTAAAAAACACCTTTAAATGGGAAATACACGGCCGTGAAAATCCATAACCCATGAGCCGTTACAGCCCAGGTAAGTCCCAAAATAAAAAACCAAAGCCATTTTTTTTCTCCCGGAGCTTTAAGGTTCAAAGCCTTTGAACGAATAAGTAAATATAAACCCAAAGTAAAGAAAGGAAGGCCGGAACCGTAAATATATAAATAACTGGAGATAAAGTGCGCTTCTCCAAATGTGGAAGCGAGCCACCTTGGAAAAAAGAAAGCCGAAGCAATAAAGAAGCACAGTAACAACAAAATAATAAAGACAGTCTTATTCTTTTTCATAATCGCTTTTTCGATTGCTCTCGACTTTACCTGTTAAATGGTAATAATTCCCGTATTTTTATTATTTTATATATTGCATAAAAGTACCCTTCTATCGTGATACTCTTCTGGATTCCCGCCTGCGCGGGAATGACGAGCTTATACTAGAAGAAAATATTTATTTGTTACAGGATAAATCAGGATTATTATTGTCGAATTGAACCCATTGACACATAGAAGAGTTAATCAGGCCGCCCTTTTTTTCTCTCCCTGTGATTCTCTCCACATACGCCAGATTATGAATTATCTTTTCCGGATTATACTGGGCTCTACAACGTTTATCTTCTGGACTATCACTTCTTCCACATTGTTCATAGTCAGACTTATTATACAGATAACTTTTTACAAAAAACATTCTTTTTATCTCCCAGTTATCCAAATGAGAGGAAAGCCCTTTCTCTTTCATCCAGTGTTCAGCAGAAGCCAAGTAACCAGCTCCATTATAAGCAATAATAGCATTTCGCCATAAGTTTCTGCCTTCTTTTCCCATTTCCACCCAGTCTGTTTCTGTTGGTTTATCTATACCCTTATTAACCACAGTCATATCCCATTTCTCTTTCAATAAGTGAATAGCTTCTTCAAAATTACAATAGGGGTTATTTAAACATCTTCCTTTAGCCTTGGGATATCCTTCTTTTCTATACTGTCCTTTTTTACACACATCTGCCATTTGTTGAACATTTAAATCAGACAGTTCATTTTGAGCGCATGGTTTCAATTTTGTACTGTTTGTTATATTGAGTTGAAACAAACCAAAACTTCTTTTACTATCTCCACCGGCATTACAATCCCCATTGGATTCACGAAGCATAAAAGCAAACATAATAGCTGCCGGTACTTTTTCTTCATTAGCCCTTTGTTCTATATGCTGAAAAAATTTACCTACATCCACTCCATGACATTTTTCACAAAATACAGACGGTATACTCGAAAACCTCTTCACTCTATCGGCATTCTGGACACTTTCACTCACTTCATTCAGAAAAGAATTAGTTTCTCCTTCATTTAAACCCACACAATCAACACAAGGACCTGAAGCCTCCGTTTCCTCCTCCGCTTTATCACAAGTAGCCGGATAAGTCTCAGTCAAATCCTCTTCCGGTCTTTGAGCAGGAACAGAAGGGGATGTACTTGTATCAATATCTTCTGTCGTTTCTATAACAATACCTCCTGGCGGTTCAGGTCTGGGTCTGGGCCTGGGCATAAGAACCGTTCCCTCAGAACCGGAATCAGAAGCAGCTTCAGAACCTTCGGGTACAGCTTCAGAACCACCAGGAACAGGCTGTTGAGTTTCTCCAGGAACAGCTTCAGAATCACCAGGAACAGGCTGTTGAGTTTCTCCAGGAACAGCTTCAGAACCGGGAACAGGCTGTTGAGTTTCTCCAGGAACAGCTTCAGAACCGGGAACAGGCTGCTGAGTTTCTCCAGGAACAGCTTCAGAGCCACCGGGAACAGGCTGAGAATCAGGCTGCGCCACTTGCAGCTTTGTCACATCCACCATTACCGTACCCTGAGCTATACTCACTCCACCACCACTGTCATAATCATCATGGTCATAATCACTGTAGTTACTGTCATAAACAGTAAGAGGAATATAGTAAGTATCCACATCTGAATCATCAGCGGAAGGAGCCGCCACACCATAATTATAAATCAAAAAATTAAGAACATCCCCATACAGAGCCTGTTGCTGACTTAATTCATACTGTTCCAAAACCCAGGGGGGAATAACCATCTGAGTGCCAGCCGGAATCATGTAAGGGTTCATAGCCAGTGGAAAATTGGAGGGAGTCCGTGAGCCGGAAGGTTCCACAATAGCTTCCTGAACGCCGACAAAATTCTTACTAAACGAAAAATTTAAATTAAAACGATCGGACACACCTATATCTATTAGTAACACCAGACATAGGAAAAAGGCTGTAAAGATAAACAAAAAATAATAAATATTTCTTTTTATCCAGATAATTAACTTTTGTATTTTCTTCATTATCGAATCCATATATCATTAGCTATTATGATTTAAGGATCGGTATTCCATAGAGCTTTCTTGAAAAAACAGATCGGAAAAACTATTATTTTATATTGTCACAGGATAAATTTGGATTGTTTTTCCTAAATTGAGTCCACTGACATATAGAGGAGTTGGCAAAACCATCCGGTGTCTCTCTACCCGCTATTCTTTCCACATAAGCCAGATTTTCAATAAGATCCGCTTTTACACCTGAATTTCCATCCAAATATTTACGTATAAAAAACATTCGCTTTAACTCCCAATTGTTTAATGAAGCGGAGTCCGCCTGCCCTCTATTTTTCATCTCCTGTTCGGCCGGTCTTAGATAAGCAGCCCCATTATAAGATATGATAGCATTTCTCCATCTGTTTCTCTCCTGGTAATCCATTTCTCCCCAGCTTTTTCCGGAAGGCTTACTGATCTTTTCCTGACCTTCCAACTGCCTGCTGTTATTATAGTTTCTATTTCCAATGGACCACTTCTCACCTTTTAACAAGTGAATGGATTCCTCAAAATTACAATAAGGGTTATTCAAGCACCTTTCCCCAGGATAGGGATTATTATATTCAACATCAGGAACATCTCGTCTTAAACCCCTATAACTTTGCCTATAATTGCCTTCACGTCTATATCTCCCATCTCGACACACTTCTTCCATTCTTGAAGAGTTTATTTGTGGCGGCTTATTATTTTCATTACAAGGTTTTAATACCGTACTGTTTTTCATGTTCATCTGAAAAAGACCGTTACAGTTGGTTCTTCTATGTGAAGCATCACACTCTCCAGTTGACTCCCGTAACATGATACCAAACATAATTTCCGGTGGAACTTTTTCTTCCTCCGCTCTTCTCTCCACATATCGAACAAAATCTTTTATATCCACTCCTCCACAGGTGTCACAAAACTTCTTTACAGCAGTCGAAAACTCCCTACCTGAACCAATCCTTTGCACTTCGTTTTTCATTACTGCTAAAAAATTTGTAAGTTCCCCCTCACGAGCACTCACACAGTCAGTGCAGGGAGCCCCTGCTTCTGTCTTATCTTCCGTTGCATCACAGGAAACAGGATATATTTTAGTTGGGTCTCTCACCGGTCTCGGATCAGGAACATCAGGGCCGGTACGTGTGTCAACACTTTCTGTAGTTTTTAAAACACTTCTTCCTGACGAATCATTGGATACAACCAATTTTGTCACATCCACCATTACCGTGTCCCGAGCTATACTCGTCCCATCACTATAGTCCACACTGTCATACACATTAAGCGGAATGTAATAAGTATCTGTATTCGGGCTCGTGCCGGAAGGAGCCGCCACACCATAATTATAAATTAAAAAGTTGAGTATATCCCCACCATATAGAGCCTGTTGCTGACTCAATTGATATTGCTCCAAAACCCAAGGGGGAATAACCATCTGAGTGCCGACCGGAATCATATAAGGATTTATGGGCACTATTGGAACATTTGCGGGAGCACGTAAACCCGGAGAGCCGGAGGTGGGAAGAGGATTTCCAGAAAGTGGCTGATCTTCAGAGTAAGAATGGAAAAGAGTAAGAGAAAATAAAGTTATAAAAAAAATCCCAACCGGATATCCTCTTATTTTCACTGACATTTTTCGTATTTTACTCACCATAAAATTCACGCTTTCAATCCTGATTTATTATAACTTAAGGTCGGTATTTTACGAATTATTCTGAAGAAAAAGGCTATTTCGGCTTTATCATAACGAGCACAAAATGCACTCTTATATTTTCTGAACTATCTTCTGTAATTTAAAACAAGACTTTGGTAAGAACTAATGAGAGTGTTTTGATTATGCTGGAGTTTTAATTATAAAAACTTTTCCATTTTATAAAAAAAAAGAGAAAAACTTGAAAAAGCTTTCTCCTTCTTTTTATAATTGCGGGGGCAGGATTTGAACCTACGACCTTCGGGTTATGAGCCCGACGAGCTACCAGACTGCTCCACCCCGCGACAATATGCTAAAATCATCAAAATAACAAAGAGTAGTCAAGTGAATTTACAAAAAATCATTTTTTCCTTTTCCCTTTTTTTTCTAATTGAAACAGGTTCAGCGAAACCTATAAATTATAAAAATCCCCCCTCAAAAGTAAAGTTGGTTAGTCCCTATCAAACTCTTTCAAAACAGAAAAAAAAAATTCCTATCGGATTATGGATCACTTTGGACAAAGGGTGGCACAGTTACTGGCAATATCCCGGAGAGAGCGGAAAAGCTTTAAAAGCAAAATGGACTTTACCGAAAGGCAGCACCGTTTCCGATTTTAAATGGCCTATACCGGAAAGATTAAATGTCGGTTCATTCACAAGTTTTGTTTATAAAAATCAGTTTCTTCTGATAAGCGAGTTGTCCCTTCCTGAGAAAAAGTCAGATTCATCACCTATCAATATAACAGCTCAGGTGGAGTGGTTTATTTGTGAAGAGGTCTGTATTCCCCTGACAGAGGAAGTGAACCTTAAGCTGGATGTGCGTAAAACAGAAAAAATCACCCCCTACTGGAAAGATATATTTGATAAATGGTCCACTCAAATACCAAAAACAATTAATAAAAAAATTAAATTACAAGCAAAAGAAACAAGCCGGCAAATATCGGTTTCCACAGAGAAAAAGCTTCAGCTATTGGATGTTTTTCCTTTGTCAAAACAGGGTTTCTCTCCAAAAAAACCAACTATTTTATCAACAAACAGCTATCAACACTCTTTCATTATAAACTCCACAGAGGAAAAACCACCACAAAATAAAAAACAAAAAAACACTTATAAGAAAAATGTTCAGGCTCTTCTGGTCTTCAAGGACAAAAAAGACAAATTGGGCTTTATCTACACTTTCACACACCAAAAAGACAGTATATTCTGGTTTCTCCTCTTCGCCTTTCTGGGAGGGTTAATACTAAACTTCATGCCCTGTGTGCTACCTATTGTGTTTTTAAAATTCTCAAACACTTTGGATCTATCCAAACAAAAAAAATCCAAAGTGATTCTCAGTAATCTCTTTTACAGTGGCGGTGTGATCTTTTCCTTTATGTTATTGGCCTTTCTTATTGTCCTGCTCAAAAAAGGGGGAGACTCCATCGGCTGGGGCTTTCAAATGCAATCCCCCTATTTCCTTCTCAGTATTATTGTCCTGTTTTTCCTTATCAGTCTTAATTTTATGGGTTGGTTTTCGCTCACAATACCTTCCGCTCCTTTTTTCCACCGAGGGACAACTCTACTTAAACATTTTTTAACAGGTATTTTATCCACTACCGCCGCCTCCCCCTGCACAGTCCCGTTTATGGGGGCCGCTATGGGTTACGCCTTTTCAGGAAGCCCTTATCAAATCGCCATCATTTTTTTATTTTTGGGTCTGGGGCTTTCTTTTCCTTATTTACTTTTATCTGTCTTCCCAAACTGGATTCAATATGCCCCTACCCCCGGAAACTGGAGCCATAAGCTTAAATACTTTATGGCCTTTCCCATGCTGGCCACCAGTATTTGGCTCATTCACTTATTTAACGAGCAGGAACCGGACAGTCTACTCTTTCTTTTATTCAGTCTTCTTCTTTTGGCTTTGGGCTTTTGGTTTTTAAATAATATCAAAACCAACAGTTATCTTAAATGGCTTTTCCGGATCATCATAGTCCTTTCTTTAACCTATCCTTTTCTTCATCTTTATCAAGGAAAAACGGTCCCCTCTCTTAGCATCCAATGGGAACCTTTCTCCATTGAAAAAATGGAAAACATTCGTTCAGAGGAACAGCCTCTTTTCATCAACTTTACAGCCGAATGGTGTTTGACCTGCAAATTTAATGAGCAAATCACTTTTAAAAATAAAAAAGTTATTCAGTTTTTCAAAGACAAAAACATCCGCAGCCTCAAAGGAGACTGGACACATAAAAACCCAGAAATCAGTGCTATTTTAAAAGATTATCGTCGCTCCGGTATCCCTTTTTATTTATACTTTCCTCCCAAATCCCCTGCTATCCTATTACCGGAATTACTTACACCCAATACACTCTTAGAAACCTTAAATAAAGAATAAATATTTTTCTATATGATAATAAATGTATCTATCCATTTAGAGTAATGACCAGAGAATCACTATTCCGAACACTTTACAAAATCAACCTTCTGTCCCTTTTGACCAATCTCCACAAATTTTAAAGAGGTCTCACTAAATGTCAGGGACGACCTCAGCACAAGACCTGATGAAGATAATTTAAAAGCACCCGCATCATCATCACCATAACACAAAATAACCTGATTCACTTTATTACAATAAACTCCCAGTTTCATTTTGGGTCTTGAGACCAACTCTAAAACATAGAAGCCGTTTCTCTCCTCTGCTTCATAAAAAATAACATCATAAGATCCAATCTTAAGGCACTTCTCTTTTTTTTCAGCATAAGTGAAAAAAACAAAGAACAAGGATAAAAATATAAGCCCTCTTATTATTGGGTACATTTGTCGATATCCTCCATGTTATCACCATAATTTAAAACCAGGCTCGGGCCATTCCTGGCAAGTGTACGAACTATCCAACTATCCTTCAGATTAACAGTAGGGCAGCCCCATGAAGATCTATAAGGAGACACATGCATGTACTTTAACTGTTCAGATGCTCCATTGTTACTTTCCTGTAAACCAAATAATTGCAATGCCGCCACTTCCCCTTCGGCCCTTCTAATACTTGCATATTTTTCAGGATCAGATTCTCCTATAAAATTAAAATACTCATTACTTGTAAAGAAAGCCCCTAAAAGAGTGGTTCTCTTCCCGGCTTCATTTGCAAACCGGTGACCCTCCAAACAAGTACCCACCCCCATATTAAAATAAGATACATGAATCTGCGGTTTACAAAGATCAACATAATATAAACCGCCTCTGCAGTGCTTACGATCTCTTGTATCATTAATGACAAACTGACACTTGTTCCGTAAGCCATTTTCCATGAGCCTTTCAAATTTATCTTTTGTCATTCCTCCCATGGAATAATGATTTGAATTCTCCAGCATCCTGTAACATTGATTACTTCTGAAACTGGAGGCATTTGCTTTCATCACACTTAATGCATACTTAAGGGCATCTGTTGGAACGTCGTCATTTTCAAGTAATTGTTTACAGTCATTTATCCAGTTTCTTGCATCAATCCCCCTTTCATTATCAACAATTCCCGAACAATATCTATCAGCTCTTTTGGCATAAGCGGAAAGAACAAAAAATAAAGATAAAAATATAAGTCCTTTTATTGTGTACATTTGTCGATATCCTCCATGTTATCACCATAGTTTAAAACAAGGCTCGGGCCATTTCTGGCAAGTGTGCGAACCACCCAACTGTCATCCTGACCAACACTGGGGCAACCCCAGGAAGATTTATAAGGAGACACATGCATGTACTTTAATTGTTCAGATGCTCCATTGTTACTTTCTTGTAAACCAAATAGCTGTAACGACGCCACTTCCCCTTCGGTCTTTCTAATATCTGCGTATCTTTCAGGATTAGAACCTCTAAAATTAAAATGCTCATTACTTGTAAAGAAAGCCCCTAAAAGAGTGGTTTTCTTTCCTGGTTCATTTGCAAACCGGCGACCCTCCAAACAAGTACCCACCCCCATATTAAAATAAGATGAATGAGATTGCGGTTTACAAAGATCAATATAATATAAACTACCTCGGCAATTCCTGCGAGCTCTTGTATCATTAATGACAAACTGACACTTGTTTCGTAAGCCATTTTCCATGAGCTTTTCAAATTTATCTTTTGTCATTCCTCCCATGGAATAATGATCTGAATTCTCAAGCATCCCGTAACATTTATCACTTCTAAAACTGGAGGCATTTATTTTCATCACATTCAACGCATACTTAAGAGCATCTGTTGGAATGTCGCTATTTTCAAGTAATCGCTTACAGTTATTTATCCAGTTTTCCGTATCAATTCCATCTTCATCATCAACAATTCCCGAACAATATTCATCATCAACAGAAGAAGGACTTCTGGCCGAATCTTCCACAACACTTTTCATACCGAGAACCTGCTCTACCGTGGAAGAAGGGGGAGGACAATTGGCAAGATTCATATAAGCTTCGGTCCTACTTTGTCTCTCATAGCGGTTTTTTATATTTCTAAGATTATTCTCAAGCGCCAGACAGGTATCAGTCTTTTTCCGCTTACAAATATCATTTACATAATTCTGATAATCTGTAAAGTGATCATAGAAAGTTTTAAAATCTTCATCACTTAAATCTTTAATCCATGGCTTACCTCTGGCTTCATCCAGTTTTTTACTCATTTCAGCACATCTTTTTGACAAATCCCGATAAGTGCCTCCTGTATTCACACAAATACCTCCGGCCGGATTGTGCCTCCATTCCACCCCACTGTTTCCTCCGTCAAGGTCCAGTGTCCTCATTTGAGCTTCATCGGGCCCCGGACCGAAAATAACGGGATTACAACGAAATAAATGAGAGGCTCCACAAGCCGTATAACTATTTGTATTGGATCTGGACACATCGTCTCTGACGCTTTTATTCCAGGGAGTTTTGCACCTTCCATTCCTCCGAAAAGATATCCACCCCCCAAACAAACAACTGCGTGAGTTGGCTGCATAACTATTTGCCAATATTACATTTGAAAATATTTGCATAAGCTCCTGAAGTAAATTTGAATAATCACTTTTTATGAACTCTTGATAAACAGTATCTTTTTCCTGCTGAGTGAAAAATTCAAAATAAGACTTATGGACTTCAAAAAATTCCTCTCTTGGCATATTTGAAAAATCTTCAAGAAAGATATTGTTTTTCCTGTTGTCATCATAACAATCCATTGAGAAACAAAATAAAGCACTTAAAACTATAGAATGATTTTTCTTTTTATTTGAAGAAGTGAAAAAAAAACTCTTTTCCAACATTGATTTTTTACCTGTTATTTTTGATTTATAAAAAGGCATATTCTATAAATATATCCTTACTTTATCATAATTTTCCGCTTCTCTTTTAGTGACCTGTCTATTTCCTAATTAAAAAGATTATGTTTCAGGACTTTGTGCTGGCTTCAATAACCTCTTTTTTCCATAAGCCTAATGAGAATGATTGTCATTTTTATTGACATTTTCTGTTTCCCGTATATAACTCTTGCATTACGAGTAAGAACCTATCCACACAAGTAAAAAAAGGAATCGGGCATTACGGCTAAAAACCTGCCCTATATATAAAAAAATGGAAATACCGCAGCTACCCAAAGGATACACAAAAGATGAGCTTATTGAGCCTAGGACAAAGCTATCGGAAAGTAATTTAAAATCCATGCTCAGAAGCATGAATTTAAAAGTAACCAATCAAAGACTATCAATCTTAAAAGCCCTTAATAAAGGCCCGAAGTCTCACGTTACAGCTAAAGATGTGTTTGAAAGTATTCGCTCAGATTATCCACATATCGGCTTTGCCACTGTCTACCGTTTTTTAAAAGAAACTTCACGATTTGGAATCACATCCGAGCTTCGTATTGGACATGCCCCCGCCAGATATGAATTAAAAGTCAGAGAGCACCATCACCATATTGTCTGCACCCAATGTGGTAAAATTGTTGAATTCCAAAACGAAATAATTGAAAGACAAATAAAAAAGATAAGTAAAGATCACCAATTTTTCCTGGAGCACCATATTTTTGAATTATATGGACGATGTAATCGGTCCAGCTGTAAATAACCTCCGGAATCCAGAACAAATGTGCTCTTCAGAAAAACAGCTTTTCCTCTATCGGGATACCGTCATTCCCGTGAAAACGGGGATCCAGTAAAGTATGTTACTTCCTCTGGATTCCCGCCTCCGCGGGAATGACGAACTTTATGGGAATGAAAGTCTATGAAGTCAAAAG
>JANQSP010000006.1 GCA_028283955.1 Bdellovibrionales bacterium | reverse complement strand
ACAATGAAGAGTTTATAAATACTAGGGATAATTTAAAATTATTAACTCGTGTATACGCTTTGATAGGTCTTAATTATTTGGGTGTGGCAACCCTGGAAGAGCAAGAGCTTTACAACAAAGCTAGAAGACAAGGGATTATTGAGTATCATAGCACTCACTCTTTTTCTGGTAATCCTATTCCTCTTCCTGAATAAATTATAATTCTGCAATTCTATTTTTCTAGTTACCACTGAGAAATTTATTTTCTAGAAAACCCAAAGTTAATGATGATTGTTAATCAAGCCAAATTTGCAGGATCGAAAATGTAGATAATGCGGAGGTGTTTTACAGAAAATAGAACATTATTGTAAATCTTAATTTATTGTATTCATCATTAAGTGGAAAATGGCTAAAAAATTAGAAAAAGTTGAAATTTTTACAAACAGTTGAAGTTCTTACAAAAAAGACTGTCAGCTATTAAAGCTTGTGATATGTTGAAAATGAAATATAATTTATAAGGTAGGCAAGGTTTTATGAAACTGCTTTTTTCTTTTGTTTTTCTTTTGTTTTCATCTTTATCTTTTCAATCTCAAGCTCTGGTTCTTGTAGAAGGTCCTCCTTCTGAATTTGATTTTAATCAATTTAATTGGGAGGAATTTAATAATCAAGCTGAAGAGTATATAAACATTAAGAATAAGATTGTAAATGAGATAGGATTTGATTTTATCATTCCTCGTATAAATTTAGATAAGTTGGATTTAATGCGAATAGAGCAGGAATTAGGTCTTTACAAGATGGGTGTAAAGGAGGGCTTATCTGCTGAGATGATCCAGGCGGCGGCGGAGGCCATAGCTCTCCATTGGGAGAATGTAAACAGCATAGAGAATCAAATTAAGGCTCGTGCGGGTTTAGCGGGAGGTGTAGTTGATGTTATCACAGCGCCCATAGTTGGGGAGGCAAAAGATTACTATAACGGGGTATGGGAGCTTCATAAAGGAGACCATGAGATTGTATTCAACATGGTGGAAAAAAAGGATGAGGCTTTATATAAAGCTTTTGGAGGAGATGACGAGGCTTATGTGGGTTTTATTGCTCCTTATGTGGAAAGATATATGCAAAAAATGGGACAAACAGCGCAAGCTTACTATGATTCTTTCAAGTCAGCTGGAGTTGATGTAGATACTAGAACCAGTGATGCATACAATTTGTTTAATATGTATCTAAACAGTGCTGAGATATATAACTGTTTTATTAAGAATTTTAAAAGCCCTGTAGGAGAGAAGCAAAGGATGTTAATGGGTTCTATTTATGATTGGCATACGAACCAGTCTTTACTTGGGGCAAACAGTACAATAGAGGCTTATAAAACTTATGGAATAGAGACAAGGCCTAATGCTGTAGCTTATAGTTTGTTTAAATTCTATAATGCTCCTATTGAAGTGAAAGAACAGATAGGGACTTTTTTAAGAGAGAATATTTTAAATAACGAGGAGTTTATTAATTCTAGAGAGAGGCTCATATTAAAAGCCCGAGTAAATGCCTTGATAGGTCTTAATTATTTGGGTGTGGCAACACCTGCAGAGCAGGATCTTTACGATAAAGCTATAGAACAAGGGATTATTGAGCATCATAGCACTCACTCCTTTTCCGGTCATCCTGCCCCTCTTCCTGAATAAATTATAACTCTGCAATTCCATTTTTCTTTTTATCCCTGAGAAATTTATATTAGAAAAGTCTTAACTTTTCTTTACTTTTAGAAATACATGAGGCAAAATTGTATTAAGGAGGCTTTATGACAAAGGAGGCCATTTTAAACAGAAATTATACTTTTTTTAAAAAAAAACTTCCTGAACTTCTGTCAGAAGAAAGTAATAAAAATAAATTCGCTCTTATTTGCAATCAAGAAATAATTGGAATATATCATACTTTTGAACAAGCAATTAATGTAGCAAAAGAGGAAAAAAATTTTGAATTAGAGACTTTTATAATTCAAAAAATTGAAGATCAAAAGCACTTTATTTCAAGAGTTTTATATTAGTTTCAGAAATGAATAATAGACATTATGGATTCACTATTGAACTCCTTCCTTTTACTAATTCCATAAAAACTCATGGGAAGGTTATAAATTCTTTTGGCAGTAAAGAAGGGTATAGTTCCAAAAATTTTTTATGGGATACTGGAGCCACTAATTCTGCAATAAATGAAAACATAGCACGCAAGTTGGAATTAAGCAGAGTGGGTAATATAGAGATTCATACTGCCGGAGGAAAAATAGTTTGTAACACTTATTGTGTTGATATTATATTGCCAAACGGAGTTAGGTTTAATCAGATACCTATATCTGGTGTTCAATTAACAGAGGGAACTGATGTTCTTATAGGTATGGACATTATCAAAGCTGGTTCTTTCCTATTTTCTCAAGACAGGCAAACTGGAAAATTCTTTTTTGAGTTTTCTATTCCTCCTATACACAACTTTATGCATAGATCACAGGTATCAACTAAGATTAAACAATCTTAATTTTCTCTTTTTTTATCTTTCCTGCCTGTAAGGATTTATCTTTTACAGATGAGGAGGACATTTTGCCCCGTAAACTATCACGTTATTACTCAATAAGATGATCCCAATATTTTCTTTTGGTATTCCTGATAGGAAATCCAATCACTGTCTTTACCGACTATACCTATATTCGGCCGGTTAAACAGCTGTAGTTCCCGCTGGGTTTTTTCATAATCACTGGCACCAAATTGCCTTTGGTTCAGATGGTGGATAGCCATGTTACTTTCTTTTTTTATAACTTCTTTATTCGGGATACCAGGTTGAAAGAGAACGGATTTTTTTTGTGTTTCTGATATTGATAAAGGGTCCGGTTGTGTTTTGTATAAGGCGACAGGAGTGAAAGGATAAAGTAAAACAGCAAATGTAAAAATAAAAAAATGAAAACAGAGTCTATATATCCTCATAATTAAATTCCTATTATCTGTGTTTTTGCTGACAGGTCAGCGAGGTGAGATAGTTGATTTTTATGGAAACCCTATGAACCCCTATATACAACCTTAAAACAAATACTGCACTCTAACTTAAACTTAGAACAACATCCTAAAAATCTTTTTTTTCATTCGTCAATGGTTAAAATGCTTTTCTTTATTAAGATATTGTTACGCCGGTGTTGGTTTGAAATATTTGGTTTTCTTTATTCATTTTAAGCATTTCTCTGTAAGCTATTTTTATTCAAATTGAATTATCTGAATTGTGTTATTCTTATTTTGATTTTATATATTTATATATAAAGACTTGTTCGTACTGTTTATTCTTTTATTTTTATGCTTTTTGTATGTATAAGAGGGATGACTGTTTAATTGTTAGGAACTATATTTTATACGATTGATTTCATTTTTTGTAAGAAAAGATTAAGCTGCCTGTGAGTATGTTATTCATTAGTTTGTAAATAGCAGGAGGTTTTTTTGAGAATACTGGACCCCATACATAAATATATTACTTTTTCAGACGGTGAGAGGTCTTTAATTGATTCCGTAATATTTCAAAGATTGCGTTACATTCGTCAATTGGGCTTTGCTGAATTTGCTTTCCCCGGTGCTCTTCATAGTCGCTTTTTACATTCTCTGGGTGTTTGTCACCTGGCCGGTCGGGCTTTTGATTCTCTTCGATTATTGGATGATTTTCTATCTCCACAAAAGAAAAAAGATTTTCGTCAGTTGGTCCGCCTGGCGGCCCTTTTACATGATGTGGGCCATGGGCCTTTATCCCATATCTCCGAGACAGCTATGCCCCCTTTATCCGAGTTATCCCTTTCTTCTTTTATCTCAGGAGAAGACGATAAAAAAATCAAAGCCACGCATGAAAACTATACAATTAAAATGATTTTGAATTCTGAGCTAAAAAGTAAAATCAAAGCTTCCGGTGTTGACCCTGAGTATGTAGCTCATCTGATCGATGACCGGATACAACTTCCCGATAAAGATTTTTTTATTTCAAAAGGTATAGATTTTAAACCTCTTTTAAAACAAATTATCAGTTCTGATTTGGATATGGATCGAATGGATTATTTACAAAGAGATTCTTTCTTCTGTGGCGCGGACTATGGTTTTTGCGATCATGAGTGGATATTAAATAATGTACGGGTTTATATACAAAACGACAGGGCTTTTCTGGGTATAGGGCAGAAGGCTGTGTACAGTGTAGAGAGCTTTTTTCTGGGAAGAAGGCACATGAATCTGGCCATTTACTTTCACAATAAAATGGTGGCTATGGATGAGATGCTTTGTCATTACTTTGACAGTTCTGATTGTGATTTTTACATTTCCGCTTCCTTAGAAGAGTATATTCATTGCACAGATTACTCTCTTTTTGCGAACTTAAGATCCAATGTTCATAAAAATGAATGGGCTCGTCGCATTATTGAAAACCAGCCCTACGAGCGAATTTATGAAATCCAATATGTATATCCTGAAAAAGAAGCAAAGCTTGAAAAATTTCAGAAAGTGAAACTTTTTTTGGAAAAACAGGGAGTGTCTTTTATACATACTAACTCTTTGGCACACACTAAAAAGTTGTACTTTACTCAAGGGGAGAGTTCTTTTCCTTTATTTATAGTGGATGAATCAACAGGTTCTGCTCTCAGTCTTAGGGAAAGAATGAAAATGTTTAACCAAACGGAACATGTTCTATTAATGGATCGGTTGTATGTTCCTCCTGAAGATAAAGATAAAATTCATAAAGATATAGTAAAAATTTAGGAATACCGGTTATATAGATTTTTCTTATAGTAAAACCTCTACGTAAGCCCTGATATTCTTCAGAAATCGTGAAATCCAAATGCCTTTTTGCTGATTGTATGCACAGAACAATGATTTTGCATAAAAATGCTGATAACCTGACTAATTAGGCAGTTGATATTTGTTGTATAAGTAAAACATAAGGTGTAAACAGTGTGTTTTTTAAAAGGATTAAATTGTTTAAACAGGAGTTTAAAGATGGGTAAGATAAAATGGATTTATGGAGTCGTGCTTTTTCTGTTTTCAATTCAATCCGCTTTTGCTTTTGTGAAGGGGGCGGATCGCTTTGAATTGGGTGTAGGGGGAGACGTTCCTTTATACACAGGGGTTCAGGGCCGGTACAATTGGAGTACACAATACTACACTAAATTAGGTGCCGGTTTTGCGATGGAGCTGTTTATGGACGCCCATCAGAAAATGTGGGGTGAAATTGGTTCTTCACGTGATACCCGATTGCTGACCTCTGCGTTGGTTAATTCAGTTGTTTTTGATTTGCGTTTAGGTTGGGCAATGAGTGTGTACGAGGGCCCTTATCTGGAGTTGGGGTATAATTTAATGCTTTGGGGAAAGGGAGAAGTGGAAGGGGCGGAATTGAATAGAGCTATTAGTCCGAAAAATGAATTATCCGATAATACACTTTATCAGGCAAATATACTAAATCATGGGCCTACTTTTCATATAGGTTATCGTTTTATTCTTATTGATAAATTAACATTAAATATGGATTTGGGTATTTATAAACCTCTGTTTTCAAAAACGGATTTAAACTACGGCAGTGATATCTCGGTATCAGCGGGCGAGTCGGATAAGGTTAATAAACTGGTGCTTGATAAACTGTGGTTTTTGTCTTTGGGTTTGTGGTTAGGGGTTAGCTTCTGAATTATAAAATCTTGATTGGTCATCGCGGTAAGGAGAAGTAATGAAGAATATTTTTATGTTATTTTTGTTTTTCTTTTTGTGTTCCTGCACTGTCTATACAGTAACAAATAAAACAAATACGGAATTGAAAATTAAGAAAGCAGGGGGAGAGGAGTTGACTTTAAAGGCTTTAAAATGTGTCGAATTAAATGAGTATTTTTTAGGTTTGGGAGGTGATTTTCCCTTTATTATTGAAGGGGAAAATGTGGAGCACGGGGCTGGCAGCTATGAGGTTAAGCCGGATGATAAAGAGGCATTAGGATATACTACCGAGTTAAGCGAGAAAAACACGGATTGTGAGCCGGAAGAGGAAAAATCGGGTAGCTCGGAAAGCGGTGTTAAAACCCCTGTATGTAATGATGGAGAAAAGGCTACATGCCATGCAAGCACGCCTCAGTGTGTGGGAGACGGAGAAACTAAAACACCGGCTTGTGTGGATGAGGACGGTAAAACCCTCGGTAGTGTAACACCGGAATGTAAAGATAAATCCAAGTCGTCTTGTCCTACACAGGGTGGGCTGATAGTGGATCAGGAGAGACAGGTTTTTTGTGCAAAAGGCGCTGCAAGCTGTACGGATGGACAGGCGAAATGCGTAAAGGAGAATGCGGCGAGCACACCTGTGTGTTTGAAAGAGGGTAAAAAAAGTGGAGATGTATCTTGTCCTGACTCTAATAGTGGCTCAAAGTGTTTAAAATCAGTTAAAGTAACAGTGAATAGTAGTTTGCTTGTGTCCTGTAGTAATGGAGCCAGTTCCTGTGCAGATCAGAGTAAAGCGGTGTGTGGTCAGATTTCGACAGACAACGAGGATAAGCCTTACTGTGTGAATGGGGATAATATTCGCTGGTCCAATAATGTCGGCTGTACTGACGGCAGTCAACCAAGTTGTGTCGCGCCCAATTTGTAGGCAGAATAATTAGTTAATCTTTGCTCTGTAAATGACAGTAACACTTACTGTTCTAATGTCGGCTGTGTTGAGCTTGGCTTATTTTCCCGTGACACAGGGTTATTTATTTTTAGTCAGACTCCTCTGGATTGAGAGGAGAGGTTTTTTCTTCAGGCGGGGGAGTGGAAATAAATCGCCGGTATAGGAAAGGGTTTATAATGACACTGCTGACACCTAAAAAGATGAGGATGGAAAAAATATCCGCGCTGATATATCCTTTTGAATAAGCCAGGTTAGCCACAATCAGGTCCAAAACCCCTCTGGAGTTGAGGATAATACCCACTTGTAGAGACTCTTTATTTGTAAATCGGGCCAGACGACTGCCCATCCAGGATCCGAAAATTTTACTGGAAAAGGCAACAATGGTGATAATGGAAAGAAGTTCCCATTCGTTAAAAGCTTCTATGGAAAAGTGTAATCCGATGTAGGCAAAAAAGATCGGAGTCAGGAAGTGATTGGTGACAGCGCCGAGTGTTCTGTTCATAGACAAAAAGGCCGTTGTGCCAATGATGTCTTTGTTCAGTAATAGACCTCCGAAAAAAGCCCCGATGATGAAATGAAATCCAAGGGTTTCACTTAAAGTGGAAAAACCTAATACGAATAACACACCCAATCCAAAAACCGCTTCTTTTCCCAGGTAACTAATGAGTTTGTTAAAAACTTTTTCTGTTTTGTTGGCACGGGAAATCTCTGAGCGTAAAAATTTATTCACTAACATAATGACTATAAAGAAAAAGGCCATTTTGACGGCTTTTATGGAAAAAGTTTTAATGAACTCAAAGGTGGTTGCCGTTCCTTCCATATTGAAGGTGATCCCCAGGAAGAGTAAGGCGAGAATATCAATAACCACTACGGACCCCATTATCAGGTGGCCCACCTGAGTATCCATGATTTTAAGGTTTTGAAGGAATCCTACTGTGACCGGCATGGCGGTAATGGCAAAACAAAGGCCCACCACCAGAGCGGGAATCAATTTTAAGCCGATAACGAGGGAAACAATTACACCGGCTGTGAAGGAAATAATGAAACTGGTTAAACCACATATGAGAGCCTTTCTTCTGAGGGCGGAGAAGATATCCTGCAGGTTCATTTCCAGGCCGGCAGCAAAAATGAGCAGGAAAACAGCCAGTTCCACAATCCCGTTTAATTCTTTATTGGGTATCACCAGAGTGGTTAAGCCTATTAAAAGGCCTCCCAGAATTTCGCCGATAATTTCCTGGAAACCAAAGGCTTTAAACAAACGCCCGAAGAATCGGGCAAAAATTAAAAGTAATAAAAGGCTGGTAATTAAATTCATTTTTTCACTTGGGATAGATGTTTCTTCGGTCCATCATCTCATATTAGAACAGTTTTTTCTTTATTTTTATCAGATTTTCCGTGCTGGAAAGTGGTCACGGTAGGATTCGAACCCACGGCCTACAGTTCCGGAAACTGTCGCTCTATCCAACTGAGCTACGTGACCCCCCTCTAAGCATTAAATTAAGGTGATTTATAATTCAGTGGCCCCTTGATTAATGTTAAAAATGTAGCAAATGAAGCTTGACTTAAAAAAAGAAGATGAAGTAAATTCACACATTGCATTATATACTTTTAAGCTATTTTGACAAGACAGGAAGCACCCGGCATAGTGAAGATTCCGCTTTAAAATAGATAGAATATGGTTTTGTTTTTTTTGAAGATGTTGGCGTTTTTATCAGGAGGGGGATTTATCACCCAAAGAGGATACAGGCAATGGAAATGGAAGGACAGAGAATACGGATTCGTCTCACAGGGTTCGATCACAAGCTTTTGGATCGCTCTGTTAGAGGTATTGTGGATACAGCCAAAAGAACAGGGGCTAATGTCGCCGGTCCTATTCCCCTGCCTGTAAAAATTAATCGTTATACAATCTTACGTTCCCCCCATGTAAATAAAAAATCCAGAGAACAGTTTGAAATCCGAAGATATAAGCGTCTTTTGGAGATTTCCGAACCTACCCCTCAGACAATCAGTCAACTGACAAAGCTGGATCTTCCTGCCGGAGTGGATGTTGTCATATCTACGGGAAGTCAAAATGAATAAAGAAAAAGAAGATAAAAAAGAGCCAGCGGATAATCAATCTGCTGCACCTGCCGATCAAAAAGCACAGAAAGCAGAAGATTCATCAAAAGCTTCCGCCCCTGCGGCTGATGGAGCAAAGAAAGCTTCTGATGGAGCAGAGAAAAAAGAAAGTTTACCTGCTGATTCTGAGGTGAAAGCTTCCGCTTCTGACAAGAAATCTGAGGGGACTTCCGACTCTAATAAGAAAGAAGAAGTGGCTTCATCCCCCTCTGATTCAAAGGCGGTTCCTGTTCAGGAAGGAGTTAAACTATCCGGCCTTTATGCTTTTAAACTGGCCATGTCTTCTGTTTACGATGAAAAGGGGCATTTTACCCCTGTTACTTTTTTAGAGGTAAAGCCCTGGATCGTGTCTCAAGTTAAGAAAGCGGACAAGGAAGGCTACAACAGTGTTCAGGTGGCCTGTATGCCTCAAAAAAACAATCGTTGTTCAAAGGCATTAAAGACTCATCTTTCCTCTGCCGGTTTTACGGAAGGGGCTCGTTATGTCAGGGAGATCAGGCAGGATTCAGTGGAAAATGTAAAAGTGGGTCAGCCTGTGTCTATTCATTCCATTCAAAAAGGGGATAAGGTAAAAGTGCAGTCTGTTTCCAAAGGTCATGGTTTTGCCGGTGTGGTTAAGCGCTGGGGTTTTAAAGGAGGGCCGGCCTCTCATGGGTCCAAGACGCATAGAACTTCCGGTTCTATCGGTAATCGTACGGAACCGGCTCGTGTGATGCCGGGTAAAAAAATGGCCGGACACTATGGTGTGGAGAAAGTCAGCCTAAGAAGCGTACAGGTGATGGACGTTGTTGAAGATAAGAATTTGATTGTATTAAAAGGGCCGGTGCCGGGAGCCAGACACTCTCTGGTGTTTTTACAATCAATGAAGTGAGGTGATTGAAACTGTCATTCCCGCGAAGGCGGGAATCCAGTCGTTAAAAAGGAGCTGGGTAAGATTAAGAACCTGCCCTAAGTAAAAAAATGAAAGCGGAAGTTTTAAATTGGAAAAAAGAAAAAGTGGATGAGCTGAATTTACCGGAAGATCTGTTTCAGCAGGAAATGAAGTTGGAATTGATTAACGAGGTGGTTCGTTGGCAGAGGGCTTGTGCCAGAAAGGGCACTCATAAAGCCAAAACCCGGGCTGATGTAAGAGGGGGAGGTAAAAAACCCTTTCGTCAAAAAGGAACAGGAAATGCCCGTCAGGGGTCTATTCGTTCTCCTTTGAATCGGGGTGGTGGTGTGACTTTTGGTCCCAAACCCCGTAGCTATGAATACACTTTGCCAATGAAAATGAGAAAAGCGGCTTTAAAACAGGTTTTATCCTGGTTATACAAAGAGAAAAAAGTTTTTTTCCTGGAGGATATGAAGTCTTCGGAAGGGAAAACAAAAGAACTGTATAGTCGTCTAAAAGGTTTTGGAGTGCAAAAAGCTTTATTGGTGGATCAGGATGGAGACCCTCTTTTTAAGAGGGCTTGTTCTAACTTGGAGTCCTTTCAATTTTTACCTGTAGAGGGTTTGAATGTTTATGATTTATTAAAATATGGTCAGCTTATGATGAGCAAAAAAAGTGTTTCTTTTTTAACGGAGAAGTATAAAGGGAGTTAATTGTCATTCCCGCGCAGGCGGGAATCCAGATAAACAAAGGAGCTGGGGATTACGGTTAAGAAACTGCCCTAAGTAAAAAAATGAGTCAGCTTATAAAAAAACCTCTTTTAACTGAGAAAAACAACTTGCTTGCGGCCAAGAATGTTTATGTGTTTCAGGTGGATCGTTCCGCGAATAAAACACAAATTAAAGAGTATGTTGAAAAATATTTTGATGTGAAAGTTCAATCGGTGAAGACAGCGATTTGTCGCGGAAGAGCCCGTCGGACCCGTGTAGGTATAGGGAGAGTCAAGTACTGGAAGAAAGCCACTGTGCGTTTGGCTCAAGGGGAAACCATTAACTTATTTGAAGGAAATTAACTGTCCTTCCCGCGGAGGCGGGAATCCAGAAAATAGGAGGATACAAAGTGAAACAAATAATAATAATGAACTTGGTACTTTCTGTTTTTGTTCTGAGCGGATGTGGCGATAAAAACGACAAGGAGGAATGTGACCAGAAAGGCACTGATTGGGTATGGGATGCGACAAAGAAAGAATGTGTAGCTAAAGCTACAACCAAAGAGGATTGCGATAAAAAAGGCACTAATTGGGTATGGGATGAAGTGAATAAAAAATGTAATCAAAGTACGGCAGGATTAAGTGATAAGGAAAAGTGTGAAGCAAAGGGTACCGGTTGGACTTGGAATGAAGATAAAGCTACAAATGCTGGTGAAGAATATAAAAAATGTACTAAAGATTTATCTATGGATTGTACAGATCCAGCAAAGCCTTTAGTAAAAACAGCCTCTCCTTTGGAATGTGTGGCTCCTTATTATACTATTGTTAATCATTCTACTGTTGATATATCTTACGGATCGGATTCGTTGCGGTTTAATTTAGGTAAGTGTAAGTCCATGAGTAAAGAGGCTTTCGATGATTTGAATCCTTTTAGTATAATGGAAGTCAATGAAGGTATTATATGTTCAAGTAGAGAAAATGTAGGTAAGCCCTGTCCATCTGCAGGAGGAATTTATGGAGTGGTTAAAAGATTAAGGTCACTTGGACCACTCGAGAGCCATGAAATGCCGATAATCACAGAGTATCAAACCGTGAAGGAATTAAGAAATATAGGTTGCTTTAAATATATAATAGAAGCGGAAGGACCTTTATAAAAAAGAAGAGGGAAAGGCGGTCATTCCCGCAGGGTTCGTCATTCCCGTGAAAACGGGAATCCAGAAATAGTTTATTTTTTCTGGATTCCGGATCAAGTCCGGAATGACGATTGATTAAAGTCTGGAATGACGGAATAAAAAGGAGTAAGGGCATTACGGTTAAAAACCTGCCCTAAGTAAAAAAATGGGAATTAGAGTATATAAACCAAGAACACCGGCTATGCGCAAAACTTCGGTGTCGGATTTTAAAGAGATCACAAAGGATAAGCCGGAAAAATCCCTAACCCGTCCTTTGAAGAAGACAGCGGCTCGCAACAACCGCGGGCGAATCACTGTCCGTCATAAGGGGGGTGGTCACAAGCGGCATTATCGTTTGATTGATTTTAAAAGATTGAAGACAGATATTCCCGCTCGTGTGGAGGCTATTGAATACGATCCAAATAGAAGTTGCCGTATTGCCTTGATTGTCTATAAAGATGGGGCGCGCTCTTATATTTTGGCGCCGGTGGATTTGGCACCCGGTCAGGAGGTTATTTCGAGTGATAAAGCGGATATTAAACCAGGGAACAGTTTACCTTTAATCAAAATTCCTACGGGTACGGAAGTTCACAACATTGAATTACGTCCGGGCAAAGGGGGACAGCTTGTGCGCAGTGCAGGTGTGGGGGCTGTATTGGCGGCCAAAGATGAAAAATACTGTCAGGTGAAGATGCCTTCCGGGGAACTTCGTCGTATTTTATCTCTTTGTCGGGCTTCTGTTGGTAAATTGGGAAATGCGGATAATGAAAATATCAGATGGGGTAAAGCCGGACGGATTCGAAAAAGAGGATGGAGGCCAAAAGTGCGTGGAATGGCAATGAACCCTATTGATCACCCTATGGGGGGAGGAGAAGGTGTGGGTAAAGGAAATCACCCCATGACTCCCTGGGGAAAGTCGTGTAAAGGTTATCGTACCAGAAATAACAAGAGAACGAACAAGATGATCATTCGTCGTCGTTATGATAAGGGAGCAAAAAAGTAACAGAAAAAGGAGCTGGGTAAGATTAAGAATCTGCCCTAAGTAAAAAAATGGGAAGATCGGTTAAGAAGGGGCCTTTTGTGGATTATCACCTTGAGGAGAAAATCAACAAGGCCAAAAAAAGTGGTGATAAAAAGGTGATTAAGACATGGTCCCGTCGTTCGGTGGTGACTCCGGAGGCGGTAGGTTTAACTTTTGCCATTCATAATGGAAAAAAGTTTGTTCCTGTGTATGTATCGGAAAATATGATTGGACAAAAATTTGGAGAGTTCGCTCCGACACGGGTGTTTAACGCTCATGCCGGAGGAAAGAAATCGCAGGTGCAGAAAAAATAAAGCTGTCATTCCCGCGCAGGCGGGGGTCCGGAATGACGAATAGAAAAGGAGTTGGGCATTACGGTAAAAACCTGCCCTAAGTAAAAAAATGGAATTGAAAGCGTCTTTACAGTACACAAGAGTGGGAGTTCAGCGGGCCAGGCTGGTGGCGGATCTTGTGCGTGGAAAAAATGTGAATGAAGCTATTGGTCTTCTGTCTTTTTCAAAAAAGAAATCGGCAGGCTTGATTAAAGCGCTCATTCAGTCGGCTGTAGCCAATGCGGAAGTTAAGAAAGTGGTTGATGTGGATAATCTCTATGTCAAAACCATTTATGTTAACCAGGGGCCTCACTTGAGAAGGTATCGTCCGGCGGCTCGTGGTCAGGCATCTCATAGGAAGAAAAAACAAAGTCATATTCACATTGTATTGGATGAGAGGTAAAAGTTATGGGTCAGAAAGTCAGTCCTGTTGGTTTAAGAGTGGGTGTTATCCGGAATTGGGATTCCCGGTGGTATGCCTCCGGTCAAAAATTTGCTGATAATATTCACGAGGATTTCGTTCTTCGTAAATATGTGAAGAAAAGATTGAAAAATGCCGGTGTTTCAAAAGTGGAGGTGGAGAGAACCGGTGATCAGATTAAGTTGATTATTTTTACAGCCCGCCCGGGGTTTGTTATTGGGAAAAAAGGAGTGGGTATTGATGCTTTGGAAAAGGATATCCAAAAACAAACAAAGCATAAAGTATCTGTTAGTATTCAGGAAGTGAGAAAAGCGGATCTGGATGCTCAGCTTGTAGCGGAGAATATCGCTTTACAATTGGAGAAAAGAGTTTCCTGGAGAAGGGCTTTGAAGAAAGCGGTGGCGGCGGCTATTCGTCAGGGAGTCAGAGGGGTGAAGGTGCGTGTTTCAGGTCGCCTGGATGGAGCGGAGATAGCCCGTTCAGAATGGTATAACGAAAAGAGTATCCCTCTTCATACTTTAAGGGCCAATATTGATTATGGTTTTGCGGAAGCTCTGACTACATACGGTCTCATTGGAGTGAAGGTATGGATGTATTATGGAGATGTGTACTTTATGAAAGAAGTAGCGGGAGGGGAGATAAGTGCTCAGTCCTAAAAAAATAAAATGGAGAAAAGTTCATCGGGGTCGATTGAGAGGTCAGGCTAAAAGAGGTTCTGAATTGTCTTTTGGTGATTTTGGTTTGGTGAGCCTTTCCGCCGGTCGTATGACGGATCGTCAAATTGAGGCGAGCCGTATTGCCATTTCCCGTTCTGTTAAGAGGAGTGGAAAGGTGTGGATTCGTGTGTTTCCCGATCAACCTATTACTCAAAAACCTATTGGAGTCAGAATGGGATCAGGTAAAGGAAATTTGGAGTTTTGGGTGGCTTTAATTAAGCCCGGTCGTGTTTTATTTGAAATTGAAGGAGTAACAGAAGAGCAGGCACGGGAGGCATTCCGTCTGGCTTCTCATAAGCTGCCTTTTAAGACAAAATTTTTAGCCAGAGTGTAGGTGAATATATATAAATAAAAAGAGGAGCTGGGCATTACGATTAAGAATCTGCCCTAAGTAAAAATATGAAGTATTCGGAAATTAGTAATTTACAGGTACAGGAATTGAGGAAGCGTCTGGCTCAAAGCCGTCAGGCTTTGTTTGATGCCAAAATGAAGCATAAGATGCAGAGGCTTTCCAATATGATGGAGTTGAGAAATGTCAGAAGGGACATTGCCCGTTTGGAAACCGCTTTGTCCGCTCTTCCGGAATCCGCTTTTGTATCTGATAAGAAAAAGGAACCGGTAAAAAAAGTGGAATCTAAATTGAAAGAAACGGAAAAAACAAAGAAAGAGAAAGTAAAAAAACAGGAGAAAGCCCAGGAGCCTGCGAAAAAAACAACATTGGCAGCTTCATCGAAGGTAAAAACTTCTCCTGATAAAAAAGAGGAAGTGAAAAAACCGGTTCAGGAGAAACAGGAGAAAAAAACAACTCAGAAAGACACAAAAAAGTGGTTTGGTTTTTTTGGTTCAAAAAATCAATCTGGTGGGGATAGAAAATCCGCCGCCGGAAAAAAACGAATGTTCAGAAGAAAGAGTGGCTAGTTTTTTTGATTAGGGAAAGTTTAGAGGAGAGAGTGGTTTTTGATGAAAATAAGGAATAATGAAGAGTAAAAGTGCACGGATGTTTTCAGTTGAACTGAAGAAGAGTAACTAAAGAGGAAAATAAAATGGAAAAAGAAACAGTAAAAAAGCAAAGAGGCAGGGTCAATATTGTTAAAGGTCAAGTGGTTTCTGACAAGGGAAATAAGACTATCTCTGTGCTGATTTATCGCTTAATGAAACATCCGAAATATAAAAAATATGTTCGTAGGAAGTCTGTTTTTAAAGCGCATGATGAGCAGAATAAAGCAAAAACAGGAGATGTTGTTAAAATTTCCGAGACTCGCCCGTTGAGCAAAACAAAAAGATGGAAATTAGTGGAAGTGGTGGAAGTTGCGAATAAAGTGGAAAGCATCCAGTAGGGTGAGGTTAAAGTAAAAGGAAGATATGGTTATGATTCAAATGCAGTCCCGTTTAAATGTTGCTGATAATTCCGGTGCCCGTGAAGTGCAATGTATTAAAGTGTTGGGAGGTTCTCACCGGCGTACGGCCGGTATTGGGGATATTATAGTGGTATCTGTTAAAAACGCTTTGCCTAACTCCAAGGTGAAAAAAGGGGAAAAGGCTCGTGCGGTGATTGTTCGTACTGTTCATAAAATTCAAAGAAGGGATGGTACATCCATTCGTTTTGATGAGAACTCGGCGGTTTTAATTAACAATAATAAAGAGCCTATTGGCACTCGTATTTTTGGTCCTGTGGCAAGGGAGTTAAGAGCCAAAAGTTTTGTTAAAATTATCTCTATGGCTCCGGAGGTATTGTGATGAGTGCTTTAAGAGCGGATTACATAAAGAAGGTAAGGCCGGATTTGAAAAAGAATTTATCGCTTAAAAGTGTTATGCAGGTTCCGCGTGTGGAAAAGGTGGTATTGAGCATGTGTGTGCCTCAGGCCGTTAAGAATCCTAAAATTTTAAATAATGTATCTCAGGATTTGTCTTTAATTGCCGGTCAGAAGGCGATTATTACAAAGGCGAAGAAAGCGGTTTCCAACTTTAAAATTAAAAAGGGTATGTTGTTGGGTTCCTGTGTGACTTTGAGGCGGGACAGGATGTGGACCTTTTTGGAGAGGCTCATTCATTTTTCTCTTCCTCAGGTGCGGGATTTTCGGGGTTTATCGCCAAGAAGTTTTGACGGTCATGGGAATTACAGTATAGGTATTAAAGAGCAGATTATTTTTCCGGAAGTGGATTATGATAAGGTGGACGCGATTCGTGGTATGAATATCACTATTTGCACCACAGCTAAAACAGATGAGCAAGCCAGAAGTTTATTGGAGTCTCTGGGCATGCCATTCCGGAAGAAGTAGAAGGGGATTATTTAAAATTGTCATTCCCGCGCAGGCGGGAATCCAGAAAAAAGGAGTTGGGCATTACGACTAAGAATCTGCCCTAAGTAAAAATATGGATACGATTAGTCAGTTTTGTACGAGAATCAGGAATGCTGTTATGGCTCAGCATAAAAAAGTGGATGTTCCGAGTTCCAAAATTCGGGAGGGGATAGCGGAGCAGTTAAAGTCTTATGGTTACATTAAAAATTATACTGTGGTGGATGATGGTAAACAGGGAGTAATGAGGTTGTATTTGAGATACAATGAGAAGGGGCAGTCAGCGATTACTCATATTGAACGCTTG
Source organism: Bdellovibrionales bacterium (assembly GCA_028283955.1). Classification (GTDB taxonomy): domain Bacteria; phylum Bdellovibrionota; class Bdellovibrionia; order Bdellovibrionales; family UBA1609; genus JANQSP01. The sequence continues at coordinate 7,613 of JANQSP010000006.1, read as the reverse complement.
AGTAAACCTTCCTGTCGTCAGTATGTGAAAGCCAGCCAGGTGCCTCCTGTGCTTTCCGGTTATGGGCTGTTGGTATTGAGCACAAATCAGGGTATTTTAAGTGGGGAGCAGGCCAAGGAAAAAAATGTGGGGGGGGAACTTCTCTGCCGTATTTGGTGAGTGTGAATATTTTTAAAATGAATAAAATTGTCACTATCCTTTTTCTTTGCTTTGTATTTACTTTGTTTGGTTGTGGTGAAAGTGAAAGGGAAAGATGTGATGGTAAGGGATCTGGTTGGTCTTGGGATGAATCAGATGAAAAATGTAGGGAAAAAGAATCAGGAGCTGCAGGGAAGGAGACATTGGAGACTTGCAGGTTAAGGTCTGAAGAATATATATGGGACCCTGACGATTTAAAATGCAAGAAGATAGATTATTGGGTGCTTATTCGTCCTGATAATTATTCTGGGGATCTTATTTATATGGGATTGGATGTTGGTGGAGATGGTTATTTGGATAAGGACCCCAGGGTGGATTTAAAGTCGAACGGGGATTGTGTGAAGGTACATAAGTCACATTTACCGCAACTGAAGGTTCTTGTAGAGGATGTTTTGGAAGGGACGTATATGTGTTCGGGAACTAAAGTGAGTGAAGTTCAGACATGCAAGTTGGGAGTGTATGAGGCGGTTTCAGGTACCAATAAACTGAATAGAGTGGAGTCATTTAAAGAGAGAACGGATTGTGTAATATTAAAACCGCTTTCACAATAGAAAAAGGAGCTGGGTATTAGATTAAGAATCTGCCCTAAGTAACAGTATGTCGCGGATTGGAAAATTACCAGTGCAAATTACAGAGGGAGTGGACGTTACTGTCAGTCCTGATAATGAAGTGCAGGTGAAATCGGGTCAGAATCTTTTAAAGATTCCGGTGAATCCGGTTATCAATGTGCAGGTAAAGGACGGGTCTGTAGTGTTGACTCGGAAGAACAATGAACCAAAGATTCGTGCCTATCATGGCTTGTACCGTGCTTTGATTCAGAATGCGGTAACGGGTGTATCCAAGGGCTGGACAAAAACCTTAATTCTTAAAGGAGTGGGTTATAAGGCCAATGTGGCTGGAAAGAATTTAGAGATGAGTTTGGGATATTCTCATCCCATTAAGATGGAGATTCCCGAGGGTTTGACAGTAAAAGTGGAGAAAATGAATGTGACTGTGTCAGGAGCGGATAGGGCTCAGGTGGGACAGTTCAGCGCTCAGATAAGAAGTTGGAGGGAGCCGGAACCTTACTTGGGTAAGGGTATTCGTTATAGTGATGAAGTGATTCGCCGCAAAGCCGGTAAGTCCGGTGGGGAGAAATAATTTTCTGGATTCCCGCCTCCGCGGGAATGACGAATGAAAAGGAGTTGGGCATTACGATAAAAGAACTTGTCTTGATTATAAGGAGTAACAGACGAAGACTTCATAGTGAACAAGGCTTATGAGGTTGAAGATAAAAAAAGGAGTTGGGTATTACGATTAAGATTCTGCCCTAAGTAAAAATATGATAAGGATTCAGATAAGAAAAAGAAGCCCTTTGAAGCTGAGGAAAAGACTCAGAAACAAGGCGCGTTTGAGAAAGAAAATTTTTGGAACGGAGGAAAAGCCGCGTTTAGTGATTTTTCGTTCGCAAAAGCATATCTATGCGCAGTTAATAGATGATGTTGCTGAAAAGGTGTTGGCGGAAGCTAATACATTGAAATTAGGCGCAGAGGGGACTAACTGTAAGGGGGCGGAGAAGGCAGGTGAGCAGATCGCCAAATCGGCTCTGAGTAAAAAAATAAAAAAAGTGGTTTTCGATCGTAATGGTTTTATTTATCATGGTCGGGTTAGAGCTTTGGCGGATGCTGCCAGGAAATCCGGTTTGGATTTTTAGTTAGGGCGGATTCAGAGAAGGTAGTATCTTGTGGAAGGGATAATAGTACAGGAAGGTGTAAAAGCACAGATATGTTTTCAGACGTACCATGTGTGTGAAAATAATAAATAAAAAGGAGTTGGGCATTACGATTAAAAATCTGCCCTAAGTAAAAAAATGGATACACAACAGTTACAGGATACAGAACAGGATTTTTTAGAGAGAGTGGTTGCCATCAATCGTGTTACGAAAGTGGTGAAGGGGGGGCGTCGCTTTTCTTTTTCCGCTTTGGTCGTGGCTGGTGATGGAAAAGGCAAGGTTGGTATAGGTACGGGAAAGGCCAGTGAAGTACCTGAGTCTATTAATAAAGCCGGTCGTATTGCCAAGAAATCTCTTCAGCAGGTACCTTTAAAAGATCAGAGAACTATCCCTCATGAAATTGTCGGTCGGTTTGGGGCTTCGCAAGTGATATTGAGACCGGCAGGTCCCGGAACGGGAGTGATTGCGGGTGGACCTGTTCGGGCGGTGCTGGAGTGTATCGGTGTAAAGGATATTTTGACGAAGAGAATGGGAAGCCGGAATCCTCATAATGTAGTACATGCCACTCTGAACGGTCTGCAACAGTTGGTTGAAATAAAAAGTAAGAGGTCATTTTTTACTTCTACAGGAAAGAAAAAACAAAAAGAAAAGCCTGAAGATAAAAAGGGTAAATAATGTCTAAGGTGAAAATAGTTTTAAAGAAAAGTTTAATAGGTTCTACCGAACAGCAAAAGTCGGCTGTTTATTCTCTGGGTTTAAAAAAGATCGGGCAGTCGGTGGAGGTGAATTTGAATCCTGTGATAGAAGGGCAAATTAATAAAGTAAGGCATTTAATCGCGTTGGAAGGAAATAGCATTGAAAGAAAATAAAGAAGTGGAATCAAAAAATACGGGTTCTGCGAGCCTGTTACATAAATTGGAATCTTTTTCAGGGGCTCGTCATAAGATGAAGCGCTTGGGTCGTGGGAAGTCCAGCGGCCATGGCGGGACTTCCACTAAAGGACATAAAGGTCAGCGGTCCCGTTCCGGCTTCGGTCTTTTGAGAGGTTTTGAGGGTGGACAGATGCCTTTGGTGCGTTTATTGCCCAAGTTTGGGTTTACGAATATTCGATTTAAAACGAAGTACGATATTGTGAATGTATCGGATCTCAATCGTTTTGACTCTGAAGTGAACCCTGCCGTTTTATATGAAGCCGGTTTGGTGGGTAAGGCATCTCTTGTAAAAATTTTAGCTGAAGGTAAATTGGATAAGCCTTTGCAGGTGAAAGCGCATCGCTTCAGTCAAAAGGCGATTGAAGTTATTGAGAAAGCGGGAGGCAAGGCGGAAACAATTTCTTCTTCTGATAAAACGGAAGAAACAGAAGAAAAAATACAGGGTAATACCGACAACGGGAATATAACTCAATGATGCAAAATCTTTCTTTTCCAAAAGATCTGAGAAATAAAATATTTTTTACGCTGGCTGTATTAATAATTTATCGCATAGGTGTTCAGGTGCCCACACCCGGGGTGGATCGGGAAGCTCTTATGGCTTTTTTCGATTCTCAAGGTGGTGGGGTTTTGAATATGTTGAACACTTTTACAGGTGGTGCTTTGGAAAGGTTTAGCATTTTCGCCTTGGGTATTCTTCCTTATATTACGGCTTCCATTATTTTTCAGCTTTTGCAGACAGGAATTCCTTACTTGGAACAATTGAAAAAAGAAGGAGAGGCCGGCAGAAGAAAGATCAACCAATATACCCGTTACTCCACTATATTATTTTCCATTGTACAGGGGTACGGTATTTCAAAAATGTTAATTAATTTGACTCCGGGAGATGGACGTTCTTTGGTTATTTCCCCTGTAATCGGTTTTCTTCCTTTTGAAGTGTTTACTATTATTACTTTAACGGCGGGAGCTTGTCTTATTATGTGGCTGGGAGAGCAAATCAGTGAAAAGGGAGTGGGTAATGGAGCTTCATTAATTATTTTTGCCGGCATTGCCGCGGGTATTCCTTCCGGTACAATGAATCTTTTTAAAATGGTGGGCAGGGGACAGATTAGCAATGGTCTTTTATTGGCCTTGGTTTTATTTATGATAGTGATTGTAGGGATTATTATATTTATTGAGGTGGGACAAAGAAGAATTCCTGTTCAATATTCTCAGAGGGGAATGAGTAAACAACCATCCACACAAAGTTCACATTTACCTTTAAAATTAAATTTTGCCGGTGTAATCCCTCCTATATTCGCCTCCAGTTTATTGTTATTTCCAACCACTCTCGCTCAATATGTGGATCAGCCTTGGGCTCAAAATCTAAAAGACACTCTGACTCCTCAAAGCTCGCTATTTAATATTTTGTTTGTGGCTATGATTGTTTTCTTCTGTTTTTTTTATACTGAAGCGGTTTTTAATCCTAACGAGATGTCGGATAATTTAAAAAAATATGGAGGTTTTATTCCCGGGATTCGTGCGGGAAAAAGCACAGCCGACTATGTTAAAAGAATCTTGGATCGTTTAACTGTAGCCGGTTCCATTTATCTTAGTATTATTTGCATTATTCCCACTCTACTTATTGATAAAATGAACACACCGTTTTTCTTTGGCGGGACCAGCCTTTTGATTTTGGTGGGTGTCGCCCTGGATACCACTCAGCAAATTCAATCTCACCTTCTTACGGCCCGTTATGAAGGTTTAATGAAAGGTGTTCGGGTAAAAAGCCGTCGAGTTCAATATTAATATGAATTTATTGTTGTTTGGAGCACCGGGAACAGGCAAGGGTACACAATCCGCTTTTTTTATTTCTCACTATAAACTTTTTCATATCAGCACAGGGGATCTTTTTCGCAAAGCTCTTCGTGAGAAGACCCCTTTGGGTTTGAAGGCTCAGTCTTATATGGATCGGGGGGAGTTGGTTCCTGATTCAGTGGTGATTGCTTTAATAGAACAGGTGCTTGTTGATGTAAAATCACGCAATGGTTTTATTTTGGATGGCTTTCCAAGGACTCTGGCACAAGCTGAATCCTTGGATTCCCTGTTGAATAATATGGGTTTAAAGTTGGATAAAGTTTTATATTTAAATGTACCGGAGGAGATATTGATTGAGCGAATTGTAGGGAGGCGTGTGGCGGAAAAGAGCGGATATGTTTATCATATAAAATTTAATCCTCCGGAGAAAGAAGGGATTTGTGATAAGAGCGGGGAAAAACTAATACATAGAAATGATGATAAGGAAGGGGTGGTAACACAAAGGTTAAAGGCTTATAAGGAGCAGACAGCGCCTTTGATTGAATATTATCGTGAAAAAAATATTTTATTTGAATTGGATGGTTGTGGGTCTCCGAAAAAAGTTTTTTCCCGTATCCAGTCTTTAATGTAAACTTTACACTATCTTAGATAACTTATTAAAATTAAAAGATATTTTTTAATTAAAAATAATGGATATTTTTCCTTATATACGGTAAATCTGTGCATAGATGATAAGAGCGTTTTTATTTTCTGTGTGTTTTTTCTTTATTCCTTTTAAAAGTGTTTCCGGTACTTGTGAAAGGGTGGCGTTTGCCACAGGCCAGGGTTTTGTCATTGTCAGAACCTTTCATCCAAAAGAGGTTGATCTGGTCAATCTCATTGACCGATATAATCCCCGATTTAATTTACAGTTGGAGAAGGAAGGGTACTCGAGAGCTGAGTTTCAGGGATTAATTGTACCTAGTAATCAGGCTTTGTTGTTTTTGAAGAATTTTTATTTAGGTAACATATATGGGAGGAATCAGTTTTTTGTGAGTGGGTTAAACTCATACTTTATGGCTCCGTCCGCCCCTTTGATAGGGAGGGTGATCAGGAAAGTAAGTCAGAACAGAGCTGTGGTGGAGGTAGTGACGGTATCCGGCGATTTAAGAAAAGTGGAAGTGGAGGTGGAAGCCGCTTTTACATTTGATTATTATAATGAAGGTACTAAAGATATCTTTGCTGATGGATTTAAAGTTTTTGTGAGAGGCGATAATTTTGAAATGCGTGTTCGGCAGGGACACCCCAGACTGGAGATGGTTTTTGCCGCTCTTGGATCTGATAAAAGAAGAGTTGACTCTTCAGTAGTGCGGGTTCCTCCCAGGACTAATGAGGAGCGGGCTTTTAAGGAGCAGGGGTTTAATTCAGCCTACGTCAGGGGTCTTGACAAGGTGAATGAATGGGTGTCAGTGATTGATCAGATTAGAAAACTGAAAGTAAGCCCCCATAAAACTCATATAGAGTATTTCGCAAATCACATTGAAGCTCACATTGAACATGTAAAAAGAGGTCTTGATCCTTCCATTCTTCCTGCTCTAAGAAATTTGGAGCGCCTGAGAAGGCACGCGGAGCGGATGGTTCGGAGAGAGGGTGTTACTTATCATTGGTGGTTGAGGTTTAATTATGCTTTATCAAGAATCTCTGATTTGAATATAGGTGATGTGGATCTGATACGAAGTCCTTCTCCTCTATCGCGGGTGGGAATAAACAATCTTGTAAATCGTTTTCCCGCTTATGTTGTTATGCCCACTATAATAGAAAAAATGGGGGTGATGGCTATCAACAGAGCTACTCAGCATGATATTTATATAGGGGGTTTGATGAGTGGAAAGGGAACAGGACATGGGAAGGAGCTGGTCAGTCCCGAATGGTTTTTTGACCATGATATCAGTGTTCACGCTATAGGGGCTATTAATGTAAGAAGTACATATTGGGACAAAAACCAGAGTTTGCGTTATCGTCTTTTAATTGAGAAAATACAAAATCTTTCAGGGGAGCAAAGAAGGCATGCGGAGTTGGCTTTTTATATACTAACGCATGAAAGGGGTGATGGGGCCTTTCTCGACAGGCGCTCTCTGTATATTCGGTCTCCTATGTTTACTACTTTGTCTGATCAAATTTTAAATGGATTTAATTTTAGAGGCTTGTTAGTGGATGCTCCCAATAAGGAGAAGATGCTTGAGGAAGCCAGGGAAGTTGTAGATGGTTTTATGGAGGTAGTTAAAGCGGTAAAAAACCCGGCAGAACCGGCATTTTAAAAATAACGGGAATATTTATAAATAGAGAGTAAAACTTATCTTAGTTGGAGATAAGAGTTTTGATTTTATCTTTCCATTCCTGAGAATCCCATTTTTGCGGCCCGATAATTTTTTGAACAAGTTGGCCTTTTTTATCCAGTATGTAAGTTTCAGGAAAAGCCCGAACACTGAAGGTAGCCAACATTTGTGACCTTCCTACATTGGCCGGAATAAAGTTGGAATGGAAATCGGGGAAGGCCATTAAAAAGTTTTTAATGGTATCTGATCTTTCATTGGATACAGCCAGGATCACCAGTTTTTCAGGGTAATGTTTTGCCAGATTATTTAAAGAAGGAAGCTCTTCAACGCAGGGGGCGCACCAGGTAGCCCAGAAGTTGATCATCAGGACATTACCTGTCAGTGAATTAAGGGTAATGGATTTTCTGTTTAGGTCATAAACGGTGAAGTCTGTTTTCTTTGTATTTATTTTTTGATTTTTTTGAATGTGATCGGGAAGGCTGTTTTTTTTCTGCAGATGTTGGTAAATAAAAAAAACACCAGCGGAAGATATAAGAACAATCCCTAATATTCCTAATGTGAGTCGATGAAATATAAACATTATTAACGGTTAATGCGTCTGGATTTTTTTTGCTGTTGTCGGGCTTTTTTCCTCTTTTTGTCTAATTTGGCTGAAGCTTGTTT
>JANQSP010000003.1 GCA_028283955.1 Bdellovibrionales bacterium | reverse complement strand
ATCTTCCGATCATTTGCTTTGTGCCTTAAGTGGAGGTGTGGATTCCACGGTTATGGCCACTCTTCTTACAAAGGTGTTGGGCCCTTCCCATATTCATTGTGTGTTTGTGGATACAGGGCTTTTAAGGTTGAATGAATTTCAAGAGGTGCTGGCGGCTTATAAAAAGTTAAATTTAAATGTGGAGGGAGTGGTTGCGGAGGAACCGTTTTTAAAAGCCTTAAAAGGAGTGGAGGATCCGGAACAAAAGAGAAAAATTATCGGCGGGATGTTCATTGATATTTTCAGAGAATATAAAAACCAGCATCCGGAAATAGAATACCTGGCGCAAGGGACTCTTTATCCTGATGTGATTGAAAGTCTTTCTTTTAAGGGCCCCAGTGCCACTATTAAATCGCATCATAATGTGGGAGGTTTGCCCAAAGATTTGCCTTTTAAACTGGTGGAGCCTTTGAGGTTTTTGTTTAAAGATGAGGTGCGTGTTTTGGGAGAGAGGTTAAATATACCTCAAGAGCTTTTGCATCGCCATCCTTTTCCCGGGCCGGGGTTGGCGGTTCGCATTTGTGGTGAAGTAACAAAAGAGCGTTTGCGAAAGCTAAGACAGGCGGATGATATTTTTATGAAAGAGCTTAAGTTATCCTCTTTATATCAGGAAATATGGCAGGCTTTTGCTGTACTGTTGCCTGTTAAATCTGTAGGTGTGCAAGGGGATCAACGCACTTACGATGAAGTGATTGTCTTAAGGGCTGTTACTTCAAAAGATGGTATGACTGCGGACTGGTTTTCTTTTTCTTCGGATTTTTTGCATAAGGTTTCGGATCGTATCACTAATGAAGTGCAGGGGATCAATCGAGTGGTGTACGATATTACCTCCAAACCTCCCGGTACCATTGAGTGGCTTTAGTGATAGTAATCTTAATTAGTATTATGTCGGGCGGATATCTCTCCATATATTTTAGCACGTATCGCATCTGCTAGTTCGAGAGGTATTCCCGTTCTCTGTTCGCTGGTTATAGCGTTTATTTGTTCCATGGTCATTTCCCCTATTTTTTCAGATGTAAAGAAACGTTTCATATGTTCAGGGGGAATTTTACTTATTTGTTCAGGGCTTAATGTTTTTACTTGTTCAATGGTCATAAAGTAAGCGGTAAACGAGTTTATATATTTCATCATATTCGGAGGAATGTTTTCAATCATTTCGAGAGGTATAGCCTCCACTTGTTTATCTGATAGAAAGGGATAGGGCAGCAGTGCAAAAAAAACTTTTTTAGAAACAGGCCGCCTATCTGTATCTAAAAATAAATGATTATATGATACTGTAGATGATATTATCTCCCAACTTATATGGTTATTTCGGCTTCGGTTGTCATCCTTTAAGTCGGATCGGAATTCATAATATAATAGTATTGCCGCTATTTCTTCAGGACTCATTTGGGATACAATTTTATCTATTTTTCTTTTTGTCTCTTCTCCCATATTTAAAAGTTCTTTGGTGGGAATCTCTGAAAACCCTCTGTTAAGTCTTTTGAGACCCATCTCCGCCATGACCCTGTCAGGTATGGAAAGTCCGACCGGCTCATCATTCAGTGAGTTATTTCCATCCATCTCAGTTCCTACTATTTTATTTTCCATAAGGGTTCTTACTTCGCTTCGTGTAAAACCGGACTGTCTAAGAATTCTGGTTTTTTGAAGTAGCTGTATATAAGTATAATTACCTATTCCCGCAGGAGCACCATTTCTTCCTGCCTCTCCTATGCCTATGTTATGAGCCTCAATAACAGCTTGTATCTGTAGATCTGATAAGGATTTGTTTAGTAAGTTTTCTGCCGATAGTAGTTGTTTTATATTATCTTTCGGAAGGTTGAGAAAAGCATATCGGCATATGCTCATGGGTTGAGCATGGAAATGAAGAAAAGAAAAAAGCAGTAAAAAAATTATTTTATACATTTTGATAATTTTTAAATATTATTTTTACTTCTTTATCAATATTTTTTTAATGAAATAAACTTATAGTAAAAAATAAGGGCTTAATTAAGGTAAAAATGAAGATTTTACATACTAATTTGTTTTTTTATTGAATTAAAGAAATATGTGATAATTGCAACTATGGTTTATGTTATAAATCTTTAGAAGAGGGTTTATACATGACGAGGGTGTTTATTTTATTTATTGTTTTGTTTTCTCTATCTGCTTTGGCGGATGTGGTGTGTGATGTTACATATTATAAAACCCCTGTGTGTGGAACAGAGGGTGTTTTTAATAATTATGTAATAACTTATCGCCCGTTATTAATGGATGCAGTTGTTATAAGAGAGTATTCTGATTTAACAAATACGGAAAGTAAAATAGTGGGAATTGGATCTACCTTTACGGCTGCTTGGGATGATGCACATGATGTGTGTGAAAAGGCGGGCTGTGTTATACAGTCATGTGATGAAGCTGCAAACGAGCATTCTGATAAAGTTCAATCTTTTACAACAAAAAGAAAGCAGGCACTTGGGTTTACATGCTTTTGTTCTTACGGAATAGGTGGTAAATGGAAAGAAGGTAGCAATTCATGTGGAGGTTATGTATATCCGGTGAAAGATGATGGAGTGTTCGAAAGTAGAATAGGGTTTACTTTTACTGAACCATTGTCACCATTGCCGGATGATTACCCATTACGTTTTATTTCTAGGGGTGGTAATATATCGTTTTATTTGAACCTGTCGGAAGAATTTTGCAATGACAGGTTAAGACAAATGAAAAACATACCATCTCAGGCTGTTGCCTATGTACATGGTTGCACCTTTATTCATGCACAGTAGCCCTCCTAAGCCAATCCTTCAAGAGTACAACTAAAGGGCATTATTTAGTGTCTTCTATTGGTGGGCAGGCACAAAACAAATTAATATCTCCATAGGCATTTTCCACACGGGATACTTTTGGCCAGAATTTGTGCTCTTTTACCCATTTTAAAGGGTAAAAGGCTTTTTCTTTTGAGTAGGGGAAGGCCCATTTTTCCTGTAAAGCATCTTCCAGGGTATGGGGGGCGTTTTTCAGCACGTTATTTTTAATGTCGTATTGTTTATCTTCAATCTCCTGAATTTCTTTTCTGATTGCAATAAGGGCATCACAGAGCCGATCCAATTCCTGTTTGTCTTCACTTTCCGTAGGTTCCGCCATCAGGGTGCCGGGGACAGGCCAGCTCATTGTAGGGGCGTGGAAGCCATAGTCTATTAGTCTTTTTGCCACATCATCTACGGTAATCTCTGCTGTATTTCTAAATTTTCTTAAGTCCAAGATATATTCATGAGCTACCATATCATTTTCTCCGGTGTAGAGAATTCTATAGTGTCCACTGAGTTTTTTAGCCATATAATTGGCGTTCAGAATAGCCACCTGTGTGGCTTTTTTTAAGCCCTCCGCTCCCATAAGGCGAATGTAGGCCCAGGAAATCATGAGGATACCGGCACTTCCATAAGGTGCAGAGCTGACAGCGGTTATACCTTCCTTCAGTTCATGTTCAGGGATAACGGGATGGCCCGGTAAGAACTTTTTTAAATCTTTTGTTACGGCAACGGGTCCCACTCCGGGTCCTCCTCCTCCGTGGGGAATGCAAAAGGTTTTATGAAGATTCAGATGACATACATCCGCCCCCCATTCCGCCGGTCGGCTAATGCCTATCAGGGCATTCATGTTAGCTCCATCCAAATAAACCAGGCCCCCTGCCGAATGCACCCATTTACAAATTTCCGGAATGTGTTTTTCAAAAACACCAAAGGTGGAAGGGAAGGTAATCATAAGGGCAGCCAGGTCATTTTTGTATTTATTGATTTTGTCTTTCAGGTCTTCATGTGAAATATTTCCTTCTTTGTCGCATTTTATTGTAACGGGTTTGAGTCCGGCCATGACGGCGCTGGCGGGGTTGGTTCCATGAGCGGAGGAGGGAATAAGGCAAATCTTTCTTTGTGTGTCTTTTCTTTCTTCATGGTATTTTCGGATAATAAGAAGACCGGCATACTCTCCCTGGGATCCGGCATTGGGTTGGAAGGAAATAGCATTGAAACCGGTGATATCACATAAGTCATTTTCCAATTCTTCAATGAGTTGTGTATATCCCTGTGTTTGTTCAGGTGGGGCAAAGGGGTGAATCTGTGAAAATGCCGGCCAGCTCACCGGTATTAATTCTGTGGTGGCGTTGAGTTTCATTGTGCAGGAACCAAGAGGAATCATGGAGTGAGTAAGGGAAAGGTCTCCTTCCTGAAGCTGGTGAATATAACGAAGTATTTGGGTTTCAGAATGATAAGTTTGAAATACAGGGTGTTTTAGGCAAGGTGTTTTTCTTATCAACTCTGCCGGTAGTTTTATGGAGTTGGGAATATCCTGGCTTTTTTCTGTATGTGCAGTTGTTTCTTGGGTATCTGATCGCAGACTTGGTTTGTTTATTTTTGTTTCAATACTCCTTGTTTTCTTAGTTGTTTCTGTCCCCTCCAGACCTACCCTAATCAAAAAAATGAGTTCTTTTATATCTTCTTTTGTAGTGGTTTCATTAATGGAAAAAGAAAGAATAATTTTATTATCTCTTTTTGTAGAGGAAGTTATTTTTGCGGCGTTGATTTTATGTTGAAGAAGTTTTTTGTATATAGCCTTAGCTTGTTTCTCTTCCAGTTCTATTTGAACTGTATCAAAAATATTTGTTGTCTGTTTTATGAGATTTATTTTTTTTAAGGATTCAGCAAGGTTTACAGCTAATAGATGAATACGTGTAGCTATCTTTTTTAGTCCTTCCGGGCCGTGAAAAAGAGCGTACATACCTGATAAAACAGCCAGCAGCGCCTGGGCTGTGCAAATGTTGCTGGTGGCTCTTTCCCTTCGGATGTGTTGTTCTCTGGTTTGAATAGCCAGCCTTAAAGCTTTTTTTCCATGGCGGTCTTTGGATACTCCCACAATACGTCCGGGGAGGGACCTGACATATTCTTCTTTCGTGGCGATATAAGCGGCATGCGGGCCGCCGAAGAAGAGAGGAAGACCTAATCTTTGGCAGGAGCCGGTGACAATATCCGCTCCCATAGCTCCGGGGGGTTTGAGCAGGCAAAGGCTAAGAGAGTCCGCAATAAATATAGTAATAATTCCTTTTTCTTTGGCTTTTTTACAAAAATCTTCCCAGTTATGAACAGCTCCCGTGGAGTCAGGATACTGAATAACAGCACAAAAAACTTCCGGATTAAAATTAAATTGTTTTGCCCGGCCGGTAGCCATTTTTAAATTCATTGAGGAAGTTCTTGTCTGAAGTATTTCTTTGGTTTGAGGAAAAATATTTTCATCGATAAAGATTTGATTTGCTTCTGTGTTGTGCCTGTTATTAAAGGCGACATTGATCGCTTCAGCCGTGGCCGTGCCTTCATCCAACAGGGAACTATTGGCCACATCCATTTCCGTCAGTTCTGTAATCATGGTTTGAAAGTTTAGAAGAGCCTGAAGACGCCCCTGGGATATTTCTGACTGATAGGGGGTGTAAGAGGTTAGCCAAACCGGATTTTCCAGAATATTCCTCTGGATCACTGTCGGCAGTTCTGTTTCGTAGTATCCCATGCCAATATAATTTTTAAAAATTTTATTTTTGTGAGAATAGCTTTTTAAAATTCTTAAGCACTCGGACTCGTTAATGGAAGAGGGCAGGTTTAAACTTTCACAGTTGAGGATTTCAGAAGGAGCTGTTTTTTTAACGAGCCTGTCTAAGTCTTTACACTCAAGGATATTGAGCATTGATTGAACTTCTGTTTCTGTCGGTCCAATATGTTTTTTGGAAAAGGTATTTTTGTTTTTTGTATCAATCATTTTTTGAATTACAGATACTTGTTCCTATTTTATTTGTCAAAAATTTCAATTGCCCTTATGTTTATTACCGGCTTGAGTCAATATTTGTTAAAAAGCTTTATTTTGACTGGTAAAGGTTTTCCTGTGTAGACTTTTGCCATGAAAGTTGTTGTGATGCTTAATTACATTACCCGATTTCCTTTACTCTGTCTGTTTTTTCTTTTTTTTGGTGGATGTCAAGTTAGTTACTTGTGGCATGTTTCTCTCGGCCAGATGGAGCTATTGGGAGACAGAGTTGCTATTGAAAAAGCTTTGAAGAAGTATAATTTCAGTGAGAATGAAAGAAGAAAGCTACTTCTTATTTCGGAAATTAAAATATTCGCCCGTGAAAAGTTACAGTTGAATATAGATGAGGACCTGTACTCTTCTTATGTTCATTTGGGACGGCCTTATGTTAGTTATCTGTTAAGGGTGTCTCCCATTTATGAACTGAAAGCCTATGAGTGGAATTTTCCGGTGATTGGCTCCGCCCCTTATAAAGGTTTTTTTAGTAAAGAAAGAGCTAAAAAAGCGGCAGAGGCTTTTCCAACAGACCAATACGACATTTATATTAGAGGGGTCAGTGCGTACAGCACTTTAGGCTGGTTTAGTGATCCGGTTTTTTCCTCTATGCTCTCTTATAGTGAAAGTGATTTCGTGGTTATGATTTTTCATGAATTGGCTCATACAGTATTGTTTTTTAAAAACCATATTGACTTTAATGAAAGGTTTGCTGAGTTTTTAGGGCGAAAAGCGAGCCTGGCTTTTTATTTGGAAAAAGAGGGGCCGGAATCCGAGACAGTTAAAACAATGCACAAAGAGTGGAAAGATGAGCTGTTTTTTTCCTCTTTTATGGTTCAGGAGTATCAAAGCTTGAGTCAGTGGTATAAGAGTAAAAAAGGAAAAGTGACTCCGGAGATGAAACAGAAGAGGTTAAAGGAAATACAGGATCGTTTTGTGGTGGAGATTCAACCACAGCTTGAGACCGATAGATATAACTATTTTTCAAACATACAGTTGAATAATGCCCGCCTGCTGTCTTATCGTTCTTATAGTTACAACATGGGGGAATTTGAAAAGGTGTTTACATCACCATTAGTCAATAAGGATATAAAAACTTTTGTTGATTATTGCAGGAAATTTGAGAAAGAGAAAAACCCTGAAGAGGCTTTCAGTAAAGCCGTGACTGATCTGGACGGTGTTTAAAAATTCTTTTTAATGTGAGGTGTTTTGGCCCTGTTTTCGCTCAAGGAAGACAAAGATCCGGGGTAACAGATATTGTCTATATTTTAGAGGCTTTTTCGTTTTAATTTGATACAAAGAAAGATTAAGTAACGAAATCTGTCTATTTACTTTAAACACTAATGTTAACGATGTAAACATTATATTTATGAATTGTGTA
>JANQSP010000063.1 GCA_028283955.1 Bdellovibrionales bacterium | reverse complement strand
CCTATTATGAAGTTGGAAGTGTCCGCTCCCGATGATTTTCAAGGTAATGTTATAGGGCAAATCAATCAGAGAAGAGGGATGATTAAAAATACCAGTTCACAAAACAAGTTTGTCACTATTGAGGCGGAAGTGCCTTTGGCAGAGATGTTTAACTACTCCACGGAACTACGTTCCGCCACTCAGGGAAAAGGGGAGTATACTATGGAGTTTGCCAGATATTCTCAGGTGCCCAGGAATGTACAAGAAGAGTTGATTAAACAATATGCAGAGAAAGAAAAGAAAGAGAAGAAAGCATGATTCTTTCTGATGTGGGTATTCAGACTCGTCTAAATAGTAAAGAGTTGTTAATTGATCCTTTGGATGACACTTGTATTCAGCCGGCTTCAGTGGATTTAAAGTTAGGAAGACAGTTTGTTATTATAAAACATTGGGGGGCCGGGATTTTGGACTTTACTTCCGAGCCTAATTATCACCGCGTTGAAGCTGATGAATTTTTAGTACCTTCCCATTCTTTTGTTTTGGCTACAACTGTAGAAACGCTTCGTTTACCTCATGATTTGACCGCTTTTGTGGAAGGGAGAAGTTCTGTGGGGCGTATGGGGCTTTTTATTCAGAATGCAGGCTGGGTGGATCCGGGTTTTAAAGGACAGCTTACTTTGGAGCTTTATAATGCCAATAATTTACCCATTCTCCTCCGATCAGGGCGCCGCATCTGTCAAGTGGTGTTTTGTAAGATGGATCAGAAGACGAAAAAGCCTTATAAAGGCAAATATCAGGGTCAAAAAGGGGCTACAGGCACTCGGATTTTTATGGATCAGGAAAATAGTGCAAAATGAGAACGAATTTTGTTAATATTGTGTTTGGTATATGAGTCCCATACTGTCATTTTTTATTCCTTGTTCAACAGCAAGTGGAGAATCAGAAACAGATGATCCTGATTCGGGTATTTCTGTTTTTTTGTTCTTGCGTCCGTTTTTAATCATTGAGCTTCTGATGCTGTTAAAATCAACATTGATTTTTGTTTGTGGGATACAGCCAGAGCAGGTAATCGCTAAATGACTTTATTATTTATTTATTTTTTTCTGGCTGTTGTTGTGTCTTTTGGTTGCTCTGTCATGGAAGCGGTCATGCTCTCCACCACTTCTGTGTATGTGCGAGCAGCCATTAAGAAAAAGAAAGGTTACGGAAATGTTTTAAAGTCTCTTAAAAATCAGATCAATCGACCTCTTTCCGCCATCTTAACTTTAAATACTTTTGCCAATATGGTGGGGGCAGCGGGAGTGGGTGCTCAGGTTCACACTCTGTATGGTAGTAAATTTGTTACTCTTGCTTCTATTATTTTAACCCTGGTTATTTTAATTGTATCAGAGATTATTCCTAAAACGGTGGGGGCAAACTATTGGCGTACTTTAGCGCCTATAGTGGCTTATTTGGTGACGGCCCTTATTTTTGCTCTTTACCCGGCTGTTTGGTTTTCAGAAAAATTGAATCGTCTTCTTACACGTAAAAAGATCGCTTCCGTTACACGTGAAGATATGATTGTTACCGCGGAAATGGGAGCCAGTGAAGGTACTATCGGGCAAAAAGAAAGTCGGGTAATTAAGAACTTGCTTATGCTGGACACTCTTAAAGTATCTGAGATAATGACCCCACGAGCGGTGATTTTGGCTTTTGATAAGAAAATGAAAATAAAGGAGGTAATGGAAAAGAATCAACCTATTCGTTTTTCCCGCGTTCCTTTATATGAAGGTAGTTTGGATCAGGTGGAGGGTTTTATTCATCGATATAAAATATTGGAGGCTTATTCACATGATTTATTTGATATAAGTTTGGAAGAGTATATGAAGCCCATTCATTCCATTCCGGATCAAATCTCCGTTGCAGCGGCCTTGGATCAGTTCATAAAGAGGAAGGAACATATTTTTATTGCCGTGGATTCTTATGGTGTGCTAACGGGGTTAGTGAGTTTGGAAGATGCAGTGGAAACTCTTTTAGGGGTGGAAATTGTGGATGAGTTTGATTCTGTGGAGGATATGAGACAATATGCCTTGGAGCAATGGCAAATCAGAAAAAAAACGATGAATCGGATTTAGTAATGGGACAGTACGGGTTTACTTATGTGACAACCAAGAACCCTCAGGAAGCTAAAAAAATAGCTCGTGTATGTTTAGATCAGAAACTGGCCGCTTGTGTAAATATTTTCCCTTCCATGTTGTCTTGTTACGAATGGAAAGGGGATTATGTGGAAGAAGAGGAAACAGTTCTTATTCTTAAGACCCGAAAAGACTTATTTTCCGATTTGTGTAAAACAGTAGTCAGTCATCACAGTTATACCTGTCCTTGTGTAGTGTTTATTCCTCTTTCTGATGGTCACTTACCTTTTTTTTCCTGGATGGATTCGCAGTTAAAGTCTTCGGCCACGATAGTTAAATAA
This sequence comes from Bdellovibrionales bacterium, assembly GCA_028283955.1. Lineage (GTDB taxonomy): Bacteria > Bdellovibrionota > Bdellovibrionia > Bdellovibrionales > UBA1609 > JANQSP01. The sequence continues at coordinate 28,684 of JANQSP010000063.1, read as the reverse complement.
GCTGGATTTAGAGCACCGATTGTTAATATTCTTTTTCCTTTGTGAAACTTTTAATCTCTATGAAATGTCCAAAAGGGTCTTTGAAAAACATGGTTTTTTGTTCTCCCTTTTGGTTTTTAAATCGGGTCTGAGGTTCTATAAAAAAAACCGTATTGTGTTTTTTGAGTTTATTCTCTAACTCCTCAAATTCCTGAGTGGATACAATCACTCCAAAGTGGGGAATAGGGATTTTTTTATTATCCACTAAATTGGAACGAGTGAAAGAGGAAGAACTGTCTTTTATTAAGTGGCAGGTTAGTTGGTGACCGAAAAAGTTAAAATCCACCCATAGGTCGCTGGAGCGCCCTTCTTTGGAGCCCAGTAAATCTCCGTAGAACTGTCGGGCTTTATTTATATCATTTACTCCGATAGCTAAGTGAAAAGGGGTATCCATTTTTCCTTCGCTCCCTGTTTTATTATATATATGGAGGTGACAGGGATCGAACCTGCGACCTTCTGAATGCAAATCAGATGCTCTCCCAGCTGAGCTACACCCCCTTCTTTATATATTTGAATACTTTGGTTTTCTTTGAAAAATCAAGCAGATTTTCACCCTTATTTGTAAAAGGGATTTATAGTGAGAAAAAAGCAAAGTGCATTTAAGCATTGCCTGTGGGTATTTGATAATTCAAAAGCCGGGCTATCCATATTCTCTCACAAATTAAATTGAATCCGATAGCTTCTGCACCCATGAGCACACATTCAAAATATTGTTTTACATCTTCGATTTCATCCATACTGACTTCGGTGTCGTAGAGGGAATCTTCCAGTACTTCAATGAAGCTGATTAAATCCGGTGTGGTTACCACTTTCGGAAGGCGATTCATGTCCAAATCGGAATAAATGGCCGGCTTGAATCCAATAAGGTTTTCCGTCAGGATGACTTTTTTACCATCTGAAAAATTCACTTGTAAAAATAAATCTTTTTTTGAATCTGTACGGGGCAAAACTTCAGATATCGTATTGGTATCTACTGTTAAGTATTTTCCGTCCACACTTTGACAAATAATCAATTCATCTGTGCCACTTTCAAGAAATCGGAGCCCCCGACTTTGCGATACAAATTTCACTATAGATTGTATAAGAGGGGAAGTGGATTCGCATTTTTGTATTTTCACAGATCGTCTCCTTCATAAAGATTAGTTACTCTGGTTTATATCTCCTTCATCGTCAAAAAAATATTACGGCTTGAAAAAATAATTAAATGTGTCTCTGAAAGAGACATATATTCCTAAATATATAGAAAGTGACCAATAAGGGATTTCTTAGTTTTAAAATAAGGTTTTAGGTTGTTAGGCTAGTAAAGCTTAGTTGAGAAACTGTGAAGAAAGGGAAAAGTTAATTTTTTTTCTAAAATTAGCTACGTTATTTCGGTTTCTGTCAATCCAGTAGCCGTTTAACAGTAACTGTACTCTGTAATTAGGTAGATAGGTCAATACAAATGCTTCAGGTGCTCTTGGTATAGTTTGGATGGCGTTTTGGGCATTGGCGCGTATTTCATCTACACCGTTGGCCCCTCCGGTTTCTTCTTCTCTTTGGGGAGGAGGTCCTTCGGGGATAGGAATTCCACTAACATATAAAGTGAGGTTGTTTACATAACTTTTCCTAAAAGGTTGATACCGGTCTCCAGCGTAGGATCCTTCTTTTGCATCTTTACGTGTTGGGGGAATGATATACAACGGATCAGTGCCACAGTAACCGGAGCTGATGGTTTCTCTGTGGGTCAGTAGCTCACTACCATAATTGGCACTGATAGAAAACATCAGTTGTTCAATGACCAGATAATAACTTTTTGATTTATTCACTATTAATAAACCCATTTCAAACCAATTTTCTCCGACTTCTATTGTAATGTTTTGTGTTCGAGTTTGCTGTTGAGGGGTTTCCGCACTTGAAGTTCCGTCTGTTGTTGCAGTGTCTTCTGTTTCTGTTGTTTCATCCGGTGCCAAACCGTAAATACTTTCATTAGGGAGTCCCCTACGGCATATTTTTGTTCCACCTTGGGTTACAAAAACCAGAGGTCTTCTTCCATCTGGTTCAATAAAGACATCTACAGCGTTTTCGGAAGGCTCTCCTCCGGATCCTTGTTGTGTCATAGATAGATTGCACGCGCTTGTCGTAAGAAGGAACAATACGACCATTATTAAAACAGGCGGCCATTTTATGTTGTTAAGTTGAAGAAGGGGATTGAGTGTTATATTAAACATGACTCTTTGTCCAATAATTAACGAAATATTTATTATCTATTAAAGCACTATCATCATGGACTGTCATCTGTGTTTTTGGTGAGGAATAAGGTTATTAATTCTTTCGTTGGTGGAGGCGACGAGAATTGAACTCGTGTCCGCAAACCCTCTGCGTTCAGGCAGCTACATGCTTAGTTGATACAAAATAAACCGATTAACCGGTATCAACACAGTCAAGCGGGTTTTTACCAGTGGATTTAAATTTTTTACCCTGATAAACAGTAAAAAATCGAGACGACTGAATCGACACCTTCCACACCCCATCGTCAAGAGCGCAGTTAGTGGCTACCTTAGATTAGGCAGCAAAAGCAACTTGAGAGTTGCCAATTACTTTTCATGCACGTTTTTTAAGAGGTCCTCATGCGCCTCTGCATGCTCCTGAAGCTTCATGACCTGCGTCGAAGCCATTCGCCCCCATCTTTGCCATTATAGCATAAAATAATTTGCTGGACCAAAATCCTGTCCATTTTATAAAATTTTTAAAAAATGGTAGGACAAAAGCCGATTAAATACTATTCATTTATGCAAAATAACCAAAACCATCTAAGATGAAATAAGAGCTTGAATATCATTATGAAATTGAAAGGTTGAATAGATATGAAAATGTTAAAATCTCTTATTTATTTTGTGTGCTGTGTATTAATATTGTGTTTAATATCCTGTCACCTGGATCAAAAGGGTGACAAAACAGACCCAAAACCTCCTTCTCCTTCTAAACCGGACGATTCTGAACAAACTTCCCAGTCTCTGATTTGGAAAGGTGCATTGGAAGTGTCTAATGCCGGCAGATATAGAGATCTGCTAAGAGATTATAGAAAATGTGATCCTTGTACTCATTATATTGGCCCCTTAGATTGTAAGAATTTTGACTCCGGAGGGGATATAGAGATTCAATTCAAAAAGAACACAGATTTACCGGCAAAAGCGACTTTAAGGGTTACCCCTCGTTTTTCAGGCCAAAATGACTTGCCTTTTTATGGTTATTTAGGAGTATGTGGTTTTACTGTTTCCCCTTTGCAACCTATTGAATTCACCGGTACAGCAAAGTACTGGAACGATTATCAGGGGTTTCATGTTAAATTTACCGGAAACACCGGCTATGGCGGTGGTTTGGCCTATCTTGTTTTAAGAAGTGAAACCAGTAATCCAACTGAAAATGGGGTACTGGATGTTCAAATATATTATGGTGGATCAGCCAGTTCAGGTTTTAAATTAGGTGAAGCTGAATTGGAAAACCCGGATTTAGATAATCTTTACCCTGGCGAAACCGGCGGTCGTTAATAAGGCCTTTTTAAAAACCAAAGAAAAAAACAAGTCCTGGAACAGGTTGACCAACCTGTCTTGAAAGCGGCATAAAGTTGTGGGAAATTGTGGTGTGAGAAGGGCTTGATATGTTCTCTATGTTTTTACAATTGTTTTTTGTTGTTGTTTTCTTTGGCTCTTGTGTGTCATTTAACTTTGATTCACTCAAAGACAAAACAGCTAAAGGGGTGGTTTTTCAGGCTCCCCCTGCCCCGTACAAAGAAACGGTAAAAGAAGGTATGGATTTTTCCTGGGAGAATCCAAAGAACGATGACACTCTTTCTTTTTTTTCCAATTGCTCTTTTGCCAATCAATTTGTTTCCCTGGAGTCATTTCAAAAGGAGCTATTGGATGGGTTAAACTCATTTCGCCTTATTGATCAGAATCAGACAGTTCATCAAGGTCAGAAAGCTTATCACCTGTATCTCAGTCAGTCTGGGTTAAAGAAGCAAACAATTGGTATGGAGATTTTTTTATTTAAGAAAGAGGATTGTTTTTATGTTCTCAGTTTTTTGAAATCTCATTTGTCAAAGCCTGAATCACATCAGGTACAAGTGTTTAAAAAGTTTATCCGGGAGTTTCGTGCGCCGTGAACGGGTTTACGCAAGTTATTCATTTCCTAGGTGGCATAGCCCTTCTTTTTAGGGATATTGTGCTTGAATTGAAGACAAAGCCATTTTATTTTAAAATTTTTTTAAAGCAAATTTATGAAATAGGCTGGAAATCTCTCCCTATTATTTTCGTTACTTCTGCTTGTGCGGGAATGGTATTAACATTACAGTTTGGGCTTACTCTTGAGAAATTTGGGGGTAAGATATATAGCCCAAAGATTTTATCTCTTTCCATATTCAGAGAATTTGGTCCTGTTTTCACCAGCCTTATTTTAGCAGGCCGAGTGGGAGCGGGAATGACGGCGGAAATTGGTGCTATGAAGGTCACTCAACAGATTGATGCTTTACTTGCGTTGGGAACCTCACCCATTAAGCGTATTGTGATACCACGCTACCTGGGAGGGCTTGTAGCTGTGCCCATCTTGTGCCTGTTCTCCTGTTTTGTTTCCATTATATTTGGTGCTTTGATAGGGTATTTTGAGCTTAATTTGGATCTTTTTTACTTTTTCTATAAAGTATTTGAGACTTCAAAACTACATGACTTTTTTTCCGGTTATATAAAAACGTATTTCTTTTCCTCTTTTATTATACTGACAGCCTGTTATTTTGGTTTGAAGGTCAGTCAGGGTACTTATGAAGTGGGAAATGCCACAACAAAATCAGTTGTTTTTTCTTCTGTGTTGATTGTTTTAGGAGATTATTTACTGACAAAATGTTATTGGATGATGGTGTAGAATGCAGTCCATAGTTGAAGTAAAAAATTTGTATATTTCTTTTAATGAAAAAAAAGTTCTTAAAGGGGTTAGTTTTTCTCTTGAACAAGGGGAGTGTTTAGGTTTGATCGGGGGTTCCGGAGAAGGTAAGTCCACTTTGCTCCGTTCTATTATTGGTTTAGAACATCCTTCCAGTGGTAAGATCTTATTTGAAGGTGAAAATGTTACAAATCTGAGTGAGGAGGAATATATATCCATTCGGAAAAAAGTTTCTTATGTTTTTCAGGGGGGCGCTTTGTTTGACTCGATGACGGTTTATGAAAATCTGGCCTTTTCATTAAGAGAACATACCGATTATTCAGAAAGAAAGATAAGGGAAATAGTTTTATATGAGTTAAAGGAGTTTGAACTGGAGGGATGTGAGGATATGTATCCGGTAGAGTTGTCAGGGGGAATGCAAAAAAGAGTGGGTATTGCCCGGGCCACCATTTCAAAACCAAAAGTCATTCTTTATGATGAGCCTACTTCAGGTTTAGACCCTTATAAAAAAAGAAATATGCAGAACACAATTATGAAACTTCAAAAACGGGGAACCACTTCCATGATGGTAACACATGACATGTCAACAGCTTTAAGAATTTGCGATCGTATTGCTTTATTAACCGGAGGTAAAATCAAAGCTATTGATACACCTAAAAACTTTAAAGAAAGTCATAATGTTCTTTTAAATAATTTTGTTAAAGGAATTAAACAAGGAGAAAATCATGAGTCGGCGTAAGAAAAGTATAAAACTTAAAGTGGGTGTGTTTGTGTTGATTGGAGCCAGTTTTTTATTTACTTATATTATTTTGTTAGGAGAAAATCAGACTTTATTCAATTTAACATCCAAATACAAGGTGAAGTTTACACAGACGGATGGTTTGTTTACCGGCAGTGTGGTGACAGTTAATGGAGTGCCGGCCGGGAATGTCGTTGCCATTAATTTTATACATGAGACAGGAAATGTACAGGCTGTGATATCCGTTTTACGGAAATTTACTTCGGTCATTACAGATCAGTCTGAAGCCGCTTTGGCGACAAAAGGGTTTTTAGGAGATAAGTATATAGCCATTACCACTAGAGGTCATAAAGGACAGAAATTACCGGGAGGCAGTTATATTCCCACTCGATCTGCCGGGGGAATGTTGGATTTCCTGGGAAATAAAAAAATAGGAGATAAAGTGGCTGATGTTTTAGATGAGCTGTTAGTTGTTATAAAGTCACTCAACTCTGAAAAAACAGTTAAGAAAGCCAGTAAAGCGACAAATAATATTTATAATATGTTTTCTGAAAGTAAGTCACAGGAAGTGTCTCAGATTTTAAAACGACTAAATAGCATTCTGACTAAAATAGATGAAGGAGAAGGGACAGCAGGGGCACTCATTAATAATAAAAATCTTTATAATAGAATTTTGAGTCTTTTAGGGCAGCGGCCTTATCACAAATATCTTCCATCTTTGGTGGATGAGAAAGATGATACTGCAAAATGAAAATTGTGCCAAACTTCTGACAAGTCAGTAATTGATTTTTTGAAGAAGTTTTGCAACTTGTTCTCTCTTTTTTAAGATATCCGGATTTAAAGTAAAGTGGATGTCTTTTACCCATTGTTTGTCAAAATAAGAGTTAATTTTATCTTTTAGCTCCTCTATATAGAAACTCAGTTCCTGAAGTTCAACAGAGTTGGCTACCCATAAAACCAATCGACCGTTTTGGAAACTGACCGGTTTGGTTTGTTTTAAAATATCTGATGTAGCCAGCTCCGGCCAGTGTTGCCAAAGCTTTATACCAAACCATTGATCTGATTTGTTTAGATGTTGAGAGAAAAAGGTATGTAAAATGTCAGATAGAGGTGCTGGTTCTTTTGTTTTTTTTTCCATAAGTTTTTATTTAGAATGTTTTGGGGGGAATACTAACATACGGAGAAAATACCCGCAATCTTAAGCGACTTTTTTATAATATTCTTCTTGTTCCTGTGCTTTTGTTTCTGCTGAGTCCAGGTCACTGAGGTTTAAATGGTTGAGAGAGGTTACTCCGGTTAGTTCCATTGTAGAACGGTTTTTTTTCCAGTAAGCAATCTGTTTTTTTACATCTTTTAAAACTGTCTTAAGAGCTGATTTTGTTGTTTCGTCCTTAAAGTGCGCGGAAAAGGTTTTTATATTGGAATGCACGGTCAGTTTACATAAATAACCTCGAGGTTCTTTAAAAATATGCAGGTGACAAGTGGCACTGGAAGGGGCATGGCGTAGCAAAGATTCCAGATAATCTTTTAAATGGATAGGTGTTTCTTTTTGCTTCATTCCATGGAATTTCATAATAATATTATTATGATTGTTCATTTTGTTCTCCTTAACTTATATATTATTAATCGGTTGTTTTTTCGTGTATTTGAGTTTTTTTTAATGAATGTGTTTTTTTCTTCTCTTTTTGGTACGTCTAAGTTTTGGTTTCCTACTGGATTTTGTCTTTCTTTTTAATCTTCCGCCCTTTTTTTTATGTGATGTGGATGGGGAAATAGAGGCAGTGGAAAACTCCTTTTTTGCCGGTTTTCTTTTTATCCCTTTGTGTGTTTTTAGTTTAAAATCAATTTGTCCTGTATCCACATTAGCAGCAAGGATCTGAATAGTTACAAAATCCCCTATTTTAAACCGTTGTCCGGAATGCTTTGATTTTAATTCCAGTAAAGACTCCTCAAATTTCCATTTTCCGTTGAGTTGATTAATATGGATTAAACCTTCAATATCATACAGTCTTAGTTTTACGAATAAACCAAAACCGGTAATACTGCATATTATTCCCTCCATTTCCCGGCCCAGATATTTTTTTATGAATCGGGCTTTTTTTATATCTTTTAGTTGTCTCTCCGCTTTTACGGATCTTTGTTCACAGGCACTGGTCATGGATGCAATGGATTCCAGGTCCTGTTTTTTGTAGGGAGGCGCTTGTTCGATTAAGGTCGTTTTTAGAATGCGATGGATAATTAAATCACTATAACGACGAATAGGAGAGGTGAAGTGGGTGTAATAAGTGGTGTTTAAACCAAAATGTTTTTTATTAAAGGGGCTATAGACAGCCTGTGAAAGGGAACGCAGGACCAAGGCCTGTATGACCTCTGATAGTGGATGGTCTGAAAACTGCTTAATGAGAAGAGAGATTTTTTTTTGCAGGTCGGAGCCGCAAAAAGTCGTCTTGGTGCCTAAGCTCTTTGTAAATAATTCAAGAAATTTTAAGGATTCCGGTTTGGGTGGATCATGTACACGGTAAAGAGAGGGAATTTTTTTATTACTTAAATATTCCGCTACCGCTTTATTGGCTGCCAACATCAGTTCTTCAATGAGCTGGTGGGAAAACAGTCGCCAGCTCTGGGTGATATCCACTGGTTCTCCAAGAGGATTCAGTGTGATTTCCGTTTCCGGGATTTCCAGATTAACAAAATGTTTTTTTAGACGTTGTTTGAGTAATTCCCTGGCCAGTTTTTCAGCATTTAATACGTTTTTCAATACGGCTGTATTTTGATGTTTAGTTTGTTCTATTATGTCTTGTGCTTCTCCGTAAGTCAGTCGGGTCTGACTGTGAATCACAGATTCGTAGAATTTGGCTTTTTCTTTTTCTCCTTCCTGGTTGAAGTGTATCTCTGCCACGAAAGCCAGGCGATCTTCCCCGGGTTTTAGGGAGCACAGATGGTTGCTGAGTTTTTCCGGGAGCATAGGTAGGGTGAAACCCGGAAAATAAGTGCTGTTTCCTTTTTGATAAGCCTCTTTATCCATGACTGACCCTTGCTTTACGTAGTGGCTTACGTCAGCAATAGCTACATAGAGAGTCCAGCCAGTGGGTCCGGAAGAAACATAAACAGCGTCATCAAAATCCTGTGCGGTTTTTCCATCAATGGTGATGAAGGGAAAACTCCTTAGATCTTTTCTTTGATTAAGAAGGTTTTTAGGTATTGTATCCGGTATAATTTCTGCTTCCTTTAAGCAATCTTTTGAAAAAGAAACGGGAATGTTATGTTTTTGTACGACACGAATATTGTCTTCCGATGATTTTGGAAAAAGCCCTAAAGAACCAACCACCTCTCCACTTAACCCTTTGAGACTATTGGGCCAATGGGTGATTTTTACTTCCACCCATTCCCCTTTTTTGATTTTTTGGTTTTTGTTTAACTGTATTTTTAAATCTTCTCCCCATTGAAAGCTGTCATCTTTAATAAGTCCTGTTTTATTAGATAGAGGTTGATATTGTCCTACAGTGTACTCTTGTCCTCTTTTAATGAGCTGGAGTACTTTTCCTGAAAATAAGTTTTTTCGGTGTTTTCGTGGAAAGACAGCTATTTTTATTCTGTCATTACTCATCAGCCCTGCCATTTGTCTTTTGGGTAGATATACGTCAGGACGGGAAGGGTCTTCAGGAATGAAAAAACCAAAACCATCAGGATGTCTTTTTACTATTCCTGTTAGAGTGTGTGTGGGGGTGGGCCTTTGTCGTTGACGGAGGGAAGTGAATTTTTTATTGCCTTTAAATGAAGGGGTAGGGCGAAGCGGGATGGAGAGTTTTTTCAAAATGTTTTCCTTGGTATATTTTATATCAGGATAAACTAACAGGAAGTATTTATCTTTCCAAGAACTCCTTGATGTTTTATTGATTTGTTTTTATCTTCAAAGTACACTGATAGTGGTTGTTACAAATATAATATTGGGGGTTTTTAGTGGTGGTTCATAAAAAAGCCGCTCCGGTGGAAAAAGAAGAAGATGAGCAAAGGAGTCTGGTGGAAGACACCCGGTCTTTTGCTTTTACGACCCAGGCCCGAAAAATAGCAGCTTGGGGGCAAAGAAATTCGCTTTGGCCTATGCCCTATGGGACGGCCTGTTGCGGAATTGAAATGATGTCGGTTATGGGACCTCGTTATGATTTAGCTCGTTTTGGCGCGGAGGTGGTCCGGTTTTCCCCACGACAATCTGATTTACTTATTGTGGCGGGAACCATTACGGAAAAGATGGCACCGATAATTATTCGGGTTTATGAACAAATGCTGGAACCAAAGTTTGTTATCTCCATGGGAGCCTGTGCCAGTTCAGGAGGTTTTTATCGAGCCTATCATGTTCTACAAGGGGTGGATAAAATTATTCCTGTGGATGTGTATATTCCCGGTTGTCCTCCTACACCGGAAGCGGTCTTGGATGGAGTGATGGTTGTGCAAAAAATGATTACAGATCAGGTGCCTCGTCCTTGGAAGGAAAACTGGAAACCGGGTACGTGGAGATGAAACGATCACTCAAGTCTATTCAGGAAGATTTACGTCTGAAATTTCCCAAGGAAAGTTTTACGTTTCGGGAGGAATTTAGGGACTATATTATCCTGGTTCCCCCTTTGTCTGTGTTGCCCCTTTTAAAACATTTAAAGGATAGTTTTCAGTTTGATTTTTTGATGAATATTTCCGGTGTGGATTATCCGAAAAAGGAAAAAAGGTTTGAAGTTGTATATGAACTCTTTTCCTCTAAAACGGCCTTAAGGTTAAGGATAAAGGCGGCTATATCTGAAGGGGAAAAGATACCCACAGCCCAGTTTGTATGGAAAACAGCTGATTGGTTTGAACGGGAAATTTACGATATGTTCGGGGTGGAGTTTGAAAATCATCCCAATATGAAACGTCTTCTGACTCATCACCAATTTAGAGGTCATCCTCTACGAAAAGATTATCCGGCTGATTATCAACAGCATTGTACAGAGGCTTTACCTCTTCATTTTGATCACGGAGTTAATGGGGAGGATAAGAGGGACGAAGGAAGGGATTTAATTCCTCTTAATATCGGCCCTTCTCATCCGGCCACTCACGGTACTTTGCGGATTATGGCTCAGATGGAGGGGGAAAGAGTTTACCGTGCCGGAGTGGAGATCGGTTATCTTCATCGCTGTTTTGAAAAAATGGCGGAGACTCACCCTTATAATCAGGTTATTCCCTATACAGACCGGCTGAACTATTGTTCCGCTCCTATGAATAATGTGGGTTATTGTAAAACGGTGGAAAAGCTTTTAGGTGTTGAAGTGCCTCCTAAAGCACAGGCTATCCGGGTGATTCTGTGTGAGCTGTCTCGTATTATTGATCATATTGTTTGTATTGGAGCTAATGCTGTTGATTTAGGAGCCTTAACCGGTTTTTTTCATTTATTTACCTATCGTGAAAAAGTGTACACACTTTTTGAAAAATTATGTGGCGCCAGACTGACTGTTTCCTTAACCCGAGTGGGAGGTATGGCTCAGGAACCTCCGAGAGATTGGTTTAAGGATGTGTTGGTGTTTTGTGAGGAGATGAAAAAGGGAGTGGATGAACTGGAACTTTTACTTTCGGAAAATCGTATATGGATGGATCGTACACAAGGTATTGGGGCTTTATCGGTGGAAGAGGCTATTCAGTGGGGGTACACAGGCCCTTGTTTAAGGGCAACAGGTATGAATCTGGACTTAAGAAAAGCGGATCCCTATTATCAATATGATGAGTTGGACTTTGATGTTCCCACAGGTACGACAGGGGATGTGTATGATCGTTATCTGGTTCGGGTAATGGAAATGCGTGAGTCCATCAAAATTATTGAACAGGTGGCAAATCATATACCACCCGGGGATTATACGGTACGGGACAAACACATTGTGCTTCCTGAGAAAAAAGATGTGTATGGAAATATTGAAGGTCTTATGCAGCACTTTATGTTGGTGATGAACGGGTTAAGACCTCCCAAGGGGGAGACTTACTCAGCTACAGAGGCCGCCAATGGGGAGTTGGGCTTTTATTTGATTAGTGATGGAAGTGGGCAACCTTATCGTTTAAAAGTCCGTCCTCCCTGTTTTGCCATCTACCAGTCTTTTCCCAGTCAGGTGAAAGGAACTTTAGTAGCGGATGTGATTTCTATTTTAGGAAGTATGAACGTCATTGCCGGAGAGCTGGATCGCTAAGTTTTTCTCTGTGTCGATTGATACCAGGACTTTACCCAGCTTATCTGAATCCGATGATAAAGAAGAGGTTTCTTTTAGAAGAGGGGTTCTTTAGAGATTAACAACAGTAAGAAGCATATCGAAAAATCAATATAAATTACTGGAAAAATTGGATGATAAATAATAGGGTTTAATTATGTCAAAATCACAAAAAGATTTTAAGTTATCAGAAGAAGGTTTGGCTTTTGTTAAAAAAGAGCTGACTCGCTATGAAACCAAACGATCAGCCATTTTACCTTGCGTGTATCGTGTGCAAAAGGAAAATGGAGGCTGGGTATCTCCGGAAGCGGTGTCTTACTTAAGTAAAATCATGGATATTCCCACAGCCTATATTAATGAAGTGCTCTCGTTTTACACTATGTACAACAAAAGTCCTGTAGGTAAGTTACATATTCAAGTCTGTTGCAACCTTTCCTGTGCCATGAATGGAGGAAGGGAATTGGCAGAGCACTTATGTGAAAGCTTTAATGTGAAAGAGGGGGAAGTAAGTGCCAATGATGAGGTGACCATTAGTCGAGTGGAGTGTCTGGGAGCTTGTGATATAGCCCCTATGGCTCAGGTGAATGACAAATACATAGGGCCTTTAAAAAAAGAGACGGTGGTTGAAGAGATGAAAACTTTATTGGAAGAGAAGTAACAAAATATTGAGAGTAAAAAAAGTGGCTTTAAGAAACATCGATGTGGAGAACCATGCCAAGGTGAAAATGGAGGAAGGAGATGGGTATTACGGAAGAGATCTGCCCTAAGTAAAGAAGATGGAAAAGAAACTTTTAAGTGAACATTATCATAAAAAAGAGTATCACACTCTGGCTGGTTATAAATCTTTTGGTGGATATAAGGATTTGGAGTCCGCCTTTAGTAAAAGACCGGAAGAGATTGTTCAGATGGTTAAGGATTCCGGTTTGCGGGGGCGAGGAGGAGCCGGTTTTCCGACAGGGGTAAAGTGGGGGTTCCTTCCTGATAATTCCGAACCTCGTTATTTACTTTGTAATGCCGATGAAGGAGAGCCAGGTACTTTTAAAGATCGTTTAATTATGGAAAAAGCCCCTCATCAGCTTATTGAAGGAATGCTTATTTCCGCCTGGGGTATTCAGTCTCACAAATCCTATATATATATTCGAGGAGAATATCAGAATTGTATTCATGTTATGGAAGAAGCTATTAAAGAAGCGTATTCAGCCGGTTATCTTGGTAAGAATATATGTGGTTCCGATTTTCAGCATGATATGGATATTTACATAGGAGCGGGTGCCTACATTTGTGGCGAGGAAACCGGTATGATCTCCTCTTTGGAAGGAAAGAAAGGCCAACCTAAATTAAAGCCCCCTTTCCCGGCTGTAAAAGGTTATTTGGAAAAACCCACTATTGTAAATAATGTGGAGACTCTGGCCGCTGTAGTTCCCATTATACGAGATGGGGTGGAAGCCTTTCGTTCTATCGGAACAGAAAAATCACCGGGTACCAAGTTTTTCTCTGTGAGTGGTTGTGTAAAGAAGCCGGGGAACTATGAAGTGCCTCTGGGTTACCCTCTTATGGATTTGATTGAACTGGCCGGAGGGCTTAGAGAAGGTCGTAAATTAAAAGCGGTTATTCCCGGAGGGACTTCCGCACCGGTTTTAACGGCTGAAGAATGCGAAAAAGCCGATATGGATTTTGAGTCTTTAAGTGATTTGGGAAGTATGTTGGGGTCCGGGGCGGTGATAGTGATGGATGACTCCTGTTCTATGGTGGATATGCTGTCCGTTATTGAAAATTTTTATCATCATGAATCCTGTGGTCAATGTACTCCTTGCCGTGAAGGGACGGGTTGGCTCTCCAAGGTGATTAACAATATTTTAAAAGGCCAGGGCCGTATTCAGGATTTGAATTTAATTCAGGGTATTTCTGAAAATATGATGGGAAGAACGATTTGTGCTCTGTCTGATGCGGCGGCTCTTCCGGCTATCAGTTTTGTTACTAAGTTTCGAGAAGAATTTGAAACTCATATAAGAGAAACACTGGCTCAACGTAAATCAGGAGCCTTAAGTGCTTAAAGAAGTGGGAACTTAGATAAAGAATAATAATCGTTTATGATAGGGTTAAGAAACAATGTCTAAAAAAATTATAAAATGTGAGATCAATAATCAAGAGGTGGAGGTGCCTGAAGGCACTTCTATTATTGAGGCTTTTAAAGAACTGGATCAATCCATTGCCCATTATTGCTGGCATCCGGGCCTGTCGGTGGCCGGTGTATGTCGGCTTTGTATGGTGGATATTGAAGGGATACCGAAGCTTCAGATTGCCTGTAATACGGAAGTAAAAGAAGGGATGAAAATCAGCAATCAATCAGAAAAAGTAAAGGAAGCGGTTAAGTGGGGCTTGGAGTTTCATCTGATTAATCATCCTTTGGATTGTCCTATATGCGATCAGGCCGGGGAGTGTGAATTGCAGGAACAATATATGAATTTCGGGCAATACAGTCCCAACATGGCGGAAAGAAAGGTAAAGAAAAGAAAGGTGGTTGATCTCGGTTCAAAAATCGTACTGGATACGGAAAGATGTATCCTCTGTTCACGCTGTGTGCGATTTACGGATGAAGTGAGCAAAACCCATGAGTTGGGCATTTTTAACAGAGGGGATAGAAGTGAAATAGGTATTTTTAAAGATAAACCTTTGGAGAATGAATACGCCGTGAACACAGTGGATATTTGTCCGGTGGGAGCCCTTACCTCAAAGGATTTTCGTTTTCGACAAAGGGTTTGGTATTTGAAAACAGCCGATTCCATCTGCACCGGTTGTTCTACAGGTTGTAATATAAAAATAGATTATAACGAAGAGGGACTTTTTAGGGTGCAACCCCGTTACAATAAAGAAGTAAATGGGTATTGGATGTGTGATAAGGGTCGTGAAGTATACCGTTTGCCCAATAAAGAAGGTCGTTTGTTAGAAGCAAAAGCTCCTTCTTCCTATTCTTTTAAGAGGGAAGATTCTTTACGTCCTTCCCGCGCAGGCGGGAATCCAGTGTCTTCTGTCGAGGTGCTAAAGAAAATAAGAGAGCTTTTTGTGAAAAAAGAAAAGGCTCCTCAATCGGCTTTAGTGCTCACGGCTCAGTACACTGTGGAGGAATATGAAGACCTGGTTTCTTTTTTTATAAAGCATTTGGGAACACAACAGGATATTTACTATTGGAGAAATAATCCGGAAAGTTTTGATGATTTTGATGGTGTGCTTTTACGGGGGGATAAAAACCCTAATACAAAGGGCCTTTTGGAAGTATTAACAAATCAGGGAGCTATTCATTCCTGGGAGAGCCTGCAAAATCGGTTGAAGCAAAAGGAAATAGAAGTTTTGTGGGTGGCCGGTCCGGAAAATCAAAAGGTTTATCCTGATCTAAAAGAGAAAATTGATACATTCGAGTCATACTGTGATAACATTATCTGGTGGACAGCCCATCCTCTTTCTGATTCTCAGAAGATATGGCAGATCCCCACGAAAACTTTTTTTGAAAAGGAAGGGACTCTTATAAATCATACCGGCCGGGCTCAAAAAGTGAAAGCGGTTCATCAGTTGGTATCTTCCGCTCTTTCTCTTTCGGAGTCGGCTACTGTATTAAAAGGTGAGGAATTGAAGAAGCAAGAACCACCATTTTTGGTCACTCCTATGAAAACCAATCATTTTACTTACAAGAAGAAGGTATTATGAGTCGTGTTCAAAGAAAAAGCCGATCCGGTGTATGGTACCTCCCTCCTATTTTTAAGGGACTCTTTTTTACTTTTAAAAAAATGCTGGCTAACCTATCCAAAAAAAACAAAATGCTCACCTTAAATTACCCTGAGGAACACTATTCTTATGGTCCGCGTTTTAAGGGCAATCATATCCTGACTGTAAAAAAAGATGGCTCTCTTCGTTGCACCGCTTGTATGTTATGTGCCACTAATTGTCCGGCCAACTGTATTAAAATTATAGCCAGTGAGCATGAGTCTCCGGAAGTGGAGAAGTATCCTATTGCTTATGAGATTGATATCCTTCGTTGTGTGTTCTGTGGTTTTTGTGAAGAGGCCTGTCCGGTGGATGCGATTCGTATGGGACCGGAATGGCAGGCGGCCGGTCTTAATGGAGATGATTTTATTTATGATATAAAATATCTCAGTAAACGGGATAGTCTTAAAGGGGGAGTGCTTTCCCATGTTGATGATAAAGAGAGACATAAAGCCGGAATGTAGTTCTTCAATTAGGGTAAGTCCAGAAGAAGCAGTTAAAAAAATTATTTTTGAAGAAGGTTTGATGGCTGTTTATAAAGATAAGGTGATTCTTTTAAAACAAAATCAATTTGGTGAATCGGATTTAATTGTGCGTGCTTTGAATCAAAAAGGGGCGCTCATTTCCTTTATTGCCAAAGGAGCGGTGAATAGCCGTAAAAGATTTATCGGCGGTGTTTTGGAGCCGGGGCATTTTATTGGTGTGGAGTATAAGCTCTCCCGAAGTTCTTCTTTACATTTTCTTCGTCAGGCCTGGTTTCTAAAACGATTTGATGGAATTAGAAAGAATTATGATCGTTTGAAAATGGCTCTTCATTTTTTGTTTCTAGTGGAAAAAATCGGCCAGGAAGGGGTGGAGGACAGTCCTGATTTATTTAATTTGTTAGGTAATGGACTGACCGCTCTTGAAACCTCTCGCAGTTTATCTGCGTTACAGTTCGTGTTTGAATTTCGATTGTTGTTAAGCCAGGGAATTCTACCTGAAGAATTGCAGGAAAAAAGGCAATTATTCAATATTACTATATCGGAACATGAGAAATTGGCTCAGCAGATACCTGCGTTTAGCGATCTATCTTCGACGGTGCACACAGCCGTGGATCATTATATTTGTGGCAGGTGAGAGTTTTTGTCTGGGGCTTCTTCTGTTTGGTTGGATCCCCGCTTTCGCGGGGATGACAACTTGTCTTATGCTTCTAAGCTGGGTTGTATTGGTGTGGAGTGCATGGAGTAGTTTTTGAACGCGCCATATTCGTGTAAACGATTATAAAGAGTTTTTACTGTAATACCTAAAGCTTTGGCAGCGGCTCTTTTAGAAGAGAAGTGCTCAAGGGCGTTCAATATATACATTTTGTTTAATTCCGCCAAAGTTACGTTTGGATCATAAAAAACAGAGGACTGTTTTTTTCTGTTGAGGATTTCTTCCGGTAAGTGGTTTAACTTAATAATATTTCCATCCTGAAGAATGCGTAATCTTTCACAGAGGTTTTTTAATTCCCTCACGTTCCCCGGCCAGGAATAATTCGTAAGAACGGTGAGAGCCGGTTTCTCAATCTGTATGTTTTGTCCCAGGAAGTGCTTAAGTAACATGGGGATATCTTCCGGTCTTTCAGAAAGAGAAGGCATGGTTATAGCAATAGTGTTAATACGGTAATAAAGATCTTCTCTAAAACGTCCCTTTATTACCTCTTCCGCCAGATTTTTATTTGTGGAACAGATAACCCTTATATTCAGGCGTATAGGCACATTACCGCCTACTCTGTATATTTCACTTTCCTGTAGCAGTCTCAGTAATTTGGTTTGAGTCTTTGGTTTTAGGTCGCCAATCTCATCCAACACCAGGGTGCCATCGTTGGCTTTTTCTAAAAGACCTATTTTTTGACGATCAGCTCCTGTAAAAGCCCCTTTTTCATGTCCAAAAAGCTCGCTTTCAACAGTATTTTCATTTAAGCAGCTACAGTTAATAACAGTGAAAGCTTTATTTTTTCTATAGCTTTTGTTGTGTATAGCTCTGGCAATCATTTCCTTACCGGTTCCACTTTTCCCTGAAATGAGTATAGAAGAATCTGTAGAGGCGACTCTATCGACTACTTTGAAGAGCTTTTTCATCGCTTCAGAGCCATAAATCATTTTGTTACTCTGTGAGTCTTTGTCTTTTATGTTATCCATTAGAGTGTTACCCTGACCTTTGTTTAAATATGGAATCATTTGTTTTTTCTCCTTCCGTGGTTCGACGCAGTACGTCTCATTATGAGACAGCGCATTATTTCTCTATCAAAATCTTGAAAATTTTTCAATGAAAATATGTAAATTTTTTACAAAAAAGATAAAAAATTCTGACTATAAACTATTTATTCATTGTATAAAAATAAGACAGTTGATCTATAAATACTTGAAATATATGGAATTTAATAAAATATCCTCTTCCCATACCATAAAAGCCTACCGTATAGATTTAAGACAGTTTTTTATTTCAGATACACCGGCTTTTTTGTCTTTTCTTTTAACAAAACAGAAGGGTCTTTTTTCTGATTTGTCTCATAGTGAGGCCGCTTTTTCGGGGATCAGTGACTTAAATTCATACGATCCTGAGCTTTTAAGTGAACTTTTAGAAAAACGTATCAAGAGGAGTTTTAAAAAATGGGCCAAGCTTTCTCCCGCTACCCGAAACCGCAAATATGCCTGTGTGAAATCTTTTTTAAAGTGGTTATTTATGAAAGATTTTATAGATAAGGATTTACAGGCACAGATTCGACTTCCCTCCTTACCTCATCGACTTCCTTATTATTTATCTGTGGATGAAGCTCTTTGTTTAGTTCAAACGGTTCTTAAAAAAGTAAGAAACCACCATAAAGAAGATGATTATAGAGACCTTATTCTTATTTTGCTTTTATACGGAGGAGGATTGAGAGTCAGTGAAGCCTGTGGACTGAGTTGGGAGCAGGTGGATTTTCAGCAGGGTGTTTTACGAATTAAGGGTAAAGGAGGAAAGCAGAGGTTGTGTGTTGTACCTGAGTTAGCTTTAATACAGTTGAAGAGATATAAGAGGAGAACCGGCCCTGTCTTTAAATCTCCCTTTTCTGTTAGAAAGGCTTATGATCGGGTGAGGTACTGGGGGAAAGCGGCCGGCTTGAGTAAGCCTTTAAGTCCTCATGTATTAAGGCATAGTTTTGCCACACATTTGTTGAATAGTGGTTCGGATCTGCGTTCTCTTCAGGAGTTGTTGGGGCATGAGTCTTTGTCTTCCACCCAGAAGTACACTCATCTTCAAATGTCTCATCTGGCTCAACTATTGGAAACACGCCATCCCCTTAAGAACAGAAATTTTCGAAGAGGCAAATAAAAAGCCGGTTCTGCTTCAGATGTATTTGTGTATTTTTTTTAATTAGGTATAGGTTTTGTATAGGACGGGAGAATATCAGTTCGAATGGAAGTATCAAGATCATCAATGGACTGACGTAGTTGATTGATGTGTTCATGTTCCATGTCTATAATTAAATAGCCAATCTCGCCTTTTGTTGCCAGATATTGACTTTGGATATTGATTTTTAAACTGGAAACCAAGCCGTTAATACTCCCCAATACTCCCGGTACATTTTTATGTATATTGACCAACCTCTGGCATTTCTTTGTTTGGTCCAAAATAGGAGGATTTAAGATCGGGAAATTAACAGAGCCCTCGGATATTCCATGAAAAAGATACTTTACAATAGAAGCGCTGACTTGTCGGGCGATATTTTCCTGTGCTTCTTCCGTGCTGCCGGCAATGTGGGGGGAGAGGATAACCTGTTTCATTCCCTGCAGATCGCAGTTAAAAGAGCTGTTTTTCTTTTGCGGCTCTTCCGGGAAAACATCCAGGGCGGCTCCGGATAACCACCCCTCCGATAAGGCCCTTTTCAGGTCTTCCAAATTAAGCACAGCTCCACGACTGGTGTTGATAAGGAAAGAGCCTTTTTTCATCCATTTTAATTGTTTTTCCCGGATCATATTTTGTGTTGAAGGTGTTTGGGGTACATGTAATGTTACAAAATCAGAAAGATTCATTAATTCTTTTAGGTTTTTTACCGGTCTGGCATTTCCCATGGGCAAAGTTTCAATAATATCAAAATACAGCACCTTCATTCCCATGGATTCTGCCAATATACTCACCTGTGTGCCAATGTGCCCATATCCTACAATGCCCAGTGTTTTTCCCCGGACTTCCCGGCTTCCTTGGGCGGTTTTATTCCATTGTTTTTGGTGCATCATTTGATTGAAGATATAACTTTGACGTGAGAGAGCAATAATGTGTGAAATAACCAGCTCTGCGACACTCCTTGTGTTTCCGTATGGGGCATTAAAGATGGGGATTCCCATCTTATTTGCTTCTTCCAAAGCAATTTGATCCGTGCCAATGCAAAAAGCTCCAATTAATCTTAAAGAGGGGCAAAGGGCTTTAAGAATATCCGGTGTAATTTGGGTGCGGGATCGGATGCACAAAGCTGTGCAGTCTTTTTGTTGTGTTAACTCATCCTGTTTGGGAGAGGATTTAAGATACTCCACTTGCAATCCGTAATTGCCTAGATGCTCTCCGGCAACTTTATGAATACCTTCCAATAATAAACATTTCATAAAGATTCTTTTAAAACCAAATGGGTTTAGGCTCAAGATAAACTTTTACTATAGTTCTTTTTTTCTTTATTATATAGATATTTAATTACTCATTGGTTTTATGGGGTATTCGCTTTAAATAAGTATAAAGGAATTGTAGTCGAGGAACTCAAACAGGAAAAAATGTATGCAGGAATTACAAAAAAATATAAAAGAGGAAATACCGGGTGAGCCTAATATTTGGGACATGTTTGACTATGAAAGAATTTCCAGTCGTTTGTTTGCCAGAGGTATATGGGCTCTTTTTCTGCGTTTTGCTTTTAAGTTTTATGTGCGTTTGAGGGTGAAAGGCAGCTTTAGAGGCTTTTATAAAAAATATCCCAAGCTCATTATTATATCCAATCATGCCAGTCATTTGGATGGGCCTGCTATTTTGACTTCCATTCCCTTTTCCCATTGGATGGATCTTTATATTTTGGCGGCTCAGGATTATTGGTTTAGCAGCAGAGCTTTAAGGTTTTTTTCAAAGTATTTTTTGGGGGCGATTCCTGTGGACCGGAAGGTGGAAAAGACAGATTCAGTAAAAAAATGTATTAACTTTTTAAATGATTTAAAACGAATATGGATAGTGATGTTCCCCGAAGGGACCCGTTCTCTGGATGGCTCTCTTAGACCTTTTAAAAATGGAGTTGGTCTTTTTTCCCAAAAGACCAATACACCGGTTTTATTTCTTTACTTACGAAAAAATCAGAGTTTGTGGCCAAAAGGAAAAAGTTTTCCTCTGCCCGGTAAGATGTACTTGCATGTAGGGCCTGTACAGGAGCCGGGAGATACAGATACTATTTTTAATAATTATAAAAAGTGGACAGAGGAAGTGGAAGAAAATCTCAAGAAAAAGAAAATGTTTAGAAAGTCTATAAAAAAAGATAACCAGATTTAGAATATTGGAAATAGTGTAGATATTAAGGTGATGCCGGAAAGGATAATCAAATATGTTGAATATCAATTCAGATAATATAGTTAAAAAACTGCTTACTCCTTTTGAGCGATTTTTTTCCCTTCAGGCCAGTGCCGGAATTGTTTTGCTTTTTTCCGCTTTATTGGCTCTGTTTTTTGCAAACTCTCCCTTGTCTGGTCTCTATCATAAAATTTTACATTATCCTTTGGGTTTTCATTTAGGGGGCTTTTCTTTATCTTATTCTCTTCATCATTGGGTGAATGATGCTCTAATGGTGATTTTCTTTTTTGTTGTAGGTTTAGAGATAAAAAGAGAACTCAGCATAGGGGAGCTTGCCACTCCGAAGAAAGCGGCTTTGCCTATTTTTGCCGCTTTAGGTGGTATGGTGGTTCCGGCTTTGTTTTATTTGGTGTTTAACCTTCCCTCCGATACGAGAGTGGGTTGGGCGATTCCTATGGCAACGGATATTGCCTTTGCAGTAGGTGTTCTTAGTCTTCTGTCGAAAAGAGTGCCTCTTTCTTTAAAGATATTTCTTTTGGCTTTGGCTATTGTGGATGATCTGGGAGCCGTATTGGTCATTGCTTTTTTCTATTCTCAGGAAATTATGGGAAACTTTTTAGCCTTTGCCTGCTTGACGGTTTTTATTATTTTTTGTGCCAGGAAAGTAGGTATTAAGAGTATTGCTTTCTATGTTTTTTGTGGAGTATGTCTTTGGTTTTTTGTTCTGAAAAGCGGAGTGCATGCCACAGTTGCCGGTGTGATATTGGGTTTAATGTGTCCTTCCAGGTGGATTACAGATAGACAGCAAAAATTGGAGAAAGTCAGAACTATTTCCCTTTCTGAGCCTTCTTATAAAAAGACAAAACAGATAATTACTTTAGCACGCTCTCTTCATACGCCTACTCATCGTTTAATAGAGGATTTACACCCTTATGTGACTTGGATCATTATGCCTTTGTTTGCTTTTTTTAATGCGGGAGTGGAGTTTGAGTCTGGTTTTTCTCTTGTGACTTTTGTTTCTCATCCTGTTTCTTTAGGAATTTTATTTGGTCTTTTATTGGGTAAACCTATAGGTATTTTGTTATTTTCTTTCTTGGCAGTTCGTTTAAAATTGGCTGTTTGGCCCACGGGGTTTAATTGGAAAAACCTTACCGGTGTGGGTTTTTTGGCCGGTATTGGATTTACCATGG
Source organism: Bdellovibrionales bacterium (assembly GCA_028283955.1). Classification (GTDB taxonomy): domain Bacteria; phylum Bdellovibrionota; class Bdellovibrionia; order Bdellovibrionales; family UBA1609; genus JANQSP01. The sequence continues at coordinate 6,281 of JANQSP010000063.1, read as the reverse complement.
CTTTGTTTATCTCACATCTTAGTTTTGAGTCTCAGCATGAATTAGAGATTTATTCCAAGCTCAGTATTTTATTGGCTTCTTTGTTGGCGATGCTGGTAGGGTTGGCTTTTTTATTGCTTTCCTGTAAAAATGTGGAAGAAGAAAATACAGGGCAGAAAATCTGTTAAGATTTTCTTTATTGATTGAATATGGTGGTGTAGCTCAGCTGGATAGAGCAACAGCCTTCTAAGCTGTAGGTCGCAGGTTCGAATCCTGCCACCATCATTTTTTTTCTGGATTCCCGCCTTCGCGGAAATGACGAGCCTAATCCGGAAGGACATTTCAAAAAAAACCGGTTGAAAGGGATTTGCTGTAAGCCAGATTCTGTCTGCTCCCACTTAACCGGTAAAAGAAGGAGGAGGTGAGCATTCATCTTTGCGGTCAACCCGAAAGCTTGTCATGGCTTGACTCAAACGCTTTTCTATTTGACCTTGCTCCACGCAGAGTTTAGCTGATTTCACTCCAGCAGTCTTTTAAAGAAGACCCGGATATACTTTCTGTTCCACTGGTCCTCACCTAAATAGGCGGAAAGGCTTTCACCTTTTACGTTGCCATATTGGAGTCCGGACTTTCCTCTATTTTTATTAAAAAAACAGCGATCACCCGCAAATCCCTGGAGAGGAGTATAAACTGTTTTGTTATAAAAATCTATTTATCAAAAATATCAAGGCCATCCAGAATCAAATTGGCTAATTCATCAGCTCTTTTGTTTTGTTCCCGTCGCACATGTTGAAATATGACTTCTGGTATTTCACTTTCCCAGTTTTTACACTCTTTATATAGTTCTTTAATATTGGGAGATTTCACTTTATACATACCGGAGAGCTGTTTCACTAGAAGCTCACTATCACTTTTCAGGATCAGATGGCGTATTTTATTTTCAGCACTTAATTGTAATGCTCTTAAAACAGCAGAATATTCTGCAAAGTTATTGGTTTTAGAGCCTAATGAGAAGGCTTCTTCGTAGAGGCAGATCTGGTTTTTGTCATAGACCACTATTCCGGCGGAGGCGGCGCCTGGATTTCCACGGGAAGCCCCGTCGGTGTAAATTAAAACTTCCTCGGGCCATCCTGTGGCTTTTCCTTTGTGGATTTTTTCCTTCATTTTTCCAGTTTTGATTTTTTATTCCTGTTCGGATTTTTTTTCTTCTAAAGATTCTTCCTCTTCAGAGTTTTCTTCTTGTGAGGTTCCTGGCTCCTTTTTAGAGGTTTCCTGTACTTTATCTGTTACGGGAGCTGGTGTTGTTTCCTCTGTTTTTTGTTGTTCTGTTTCTTCTGAAGTTTCTTCTGTGGTGTTTTGTTCTGTGTTTTCTTTTTCAGCAGACTTTCTGGAAAGTAGGGTAATAGGTTCTTGGAATTCTAACTTGGTGTTATTGATTTCAATGTGGTCCACACTCCACAGGTCATACTGTTCTGAAGCTTCAAGGCCTTTTCGATTCATGATAGCGTGGCCTTCTACAGAAATATTTGTTTGTTCTTCATCATCAAAAGAATATTTAAAATGAGCGCTGATTTGATTTTTCTTGTTTGTGGCTTGAGTCCATATTTTTTGAAATTGAAAGTTTTGAGCTTGAGGTTCTTTTTGTGAAAGGGTGTCCCGTATGATGGCTTTTAATTGTTCTTGAAGGCTAATATGGACTTCTTCCGGGTATTCCGGTTTTTGGTAGAAGATGAGCCATGTGTTGATTAAAAAAATAAGAAAGAGTACTCCAGACAGGATTCGGAAGCGATAGGTTTTAAGTATGGATAATAATTTGCTTTGCATATAATTGGTAGTATGGCCCTTTTTAAAAGGGATGGCAAGCAGGTATTTTTTTATTATGGCAGTTCGCTTGGTGTATCAATATTTAAATTCAGTTTTTCCTTCTGGACCCTGTGTAAAAACTTTTGTAGAGTACGTGGCAGTAATTTTCATTTGCTTTTTGTCTTTTGATAGAGTTTTAGGAAAGTTTTTATGAATTTAGATGCGGTTGGTATAGTCAGTAAAGATATAAAACAATCTGTTAATTTTTATAAACTATTAGGGGTGTCTTTTAAAGAGGTGAGTGCAGATCATTGGGAGGGAAACACAGAAAAAGGAGTTAGAATTATGCTGGATTCCATTGATTTGATACAAAAGTTAAACCCACAGTATAAAGCAGAGCTAAAAGGAAGTGGAATGGTGTTATGCTTTAAACAAAGCTCTCCAAAGAAAGTGGATGAATTGTACAATCATATAGTGGAGCTTGGTTTTAAGGGTTTAAAATCGCCTTGGGATGCTTTTTGGGGACAGCGCTATTCCAGTGTTTTGGATCCGGACGGAAATCAGGTGGATATTTTTGCCAATTTTTAATATTTCTTAAATCTAATAGAAGGGGCTATCCTTTGATTTTAAAAACAAAAGTAAATGTTCATTCAGAAACTTTTAAAAATAACTTTCAATCCATGAAGCAAAAGGTGGAAGAGCTAAAAAGTACTATAGAGCTGGCAAAGACAGGTGGAGACCAACAGAGTCAACAACGGCAAAAAAAACGAAATAAATATCTTGTTCGGGAAAGGATTGAGAAACTGGCAGACTCAGGAACTTGTTTTCTGGAGTTTTCGGTTTTAGCGGGAAGGGGACTATACAAAGAAGACTTATCTTCTGCCGGTATTGTAACCGGTATCATTATTGTTCATGGTCGTCCCTGTGTGGTTGTTGCCAATGATCCTATGGTAAAAGGGGGAACTTATTTTCCTATTACGATTAAGAAACATTTACGTGCTCAGGAAATAGCTCTGGAAAATCATCTTCCTTGTATTTACCTGGTGGATAGTGGAGGAGCTTACCTGCATTATCAGGATGAGGTGTTTCCTGATAAAAATCATTTTGGCCGGATTTTTTATAATCAGGCTCGTATGACAGCCAAAGGGATTCCACAGATTTCCGCAGTTCTGGGATATTGTACAGCGGGTGGAGCGTATGTACCGGCCATGTCTGATGAAAATATTATTGTCAAAGGTAATGGCACTATTTTTTTAGCAGGTCCCCCTTTAGTGGAAGCGGCTACAGGAGAAAAAGTCAGTGCAGAGGAATTAGGTGGTGCTGTTTTACATAGTTCGCAATCAGGAGTCAGTGATCATGTTGTGGAAAATGAAGATCAGGCTTTGGAAAAAGTGCGGAATATTATCTTTCACTTGGGTTCTTCCAAAAAACAAAAACTTCTTATGCGGGAAAGCAGGAAACCTCTTTATCCGGCTGAGGAAATTTATGGTATTGTTCCGTCGGATTTAAAAACGGTGTTTGATATAAGAGAGATCATAGCGCGATTGGTGGATGGTTCTGAATTACATGAATTTAAAAAGAATTACGGCCCTACTTTGGTAACCGGTTGGGCCCACCTTTGTGGTTATCCGGTGGGAATACTGGCAAACAATGGAGTGTTATTTGGTGAATCCGCTTTAAAGGCGGCGCACTTTATTGATTTATGTGATCAAAGAGGGATTCCTCTTGTGTTTTTGCAGAATATTGTCGGTTTTATGGTGGGTAAACAGTATGAGAGCGGTGGTATTACAAAGCATGGAGCTAAAATGGTGACGGCGGTTAGTTTAGCCCGAGTGCCTAAGTTTACGATTATTATTGGTGCTTCTTATGGGGCGGGTAACTATGGAATGTGTGGAAGAGCCTATCAACCCCGTCAACTTTGGATGTGGCCTTCCGCCCGTATTGCTGTTATGGGTGGACCTCAGGCACAAAAAGTTTTACGATCCATTAAAAGTGTTGCATCTTCATCAAACGAACAGGAGAAGATGAGAGATTATGGTGCTTCTGCAAGCTTCGCTAATCTGGAGGAGCAATACGACAAGCAGAGTACAGCTTATTATTCTACAGCTCGTTTATGGGATGATGGAATAATTGATCCACTGGATACCAGAAAAGTATTGGCTTTAGGTTTGGATGCTTCCCTTTATGCTCCTTTAGGGGAAAAGTCCAAGGGTGTGTACCGAATGTAGGTTTTTAATTAGGGTGGGTTTAGAGGAAAAAATTATCTTAAAATAAGGTATTCCCATTTGGGTAAAAAAGGAGAGCTATGTTTTCAAATTGAGCTTTTTACCTGTGACAACTTCAGGAGAAAGAATATATAAATGGATACGGTCGTAAAATTTAAAATAGAAAATGGAGCTTTGTTCGTAAAGCTCAATCGTCCTGAGAAGAGAAACGCACTCAGTCCGCGGCTCATTCATGAATTATTATATTTTTTTGAAAAAAAACAGTGGGATTCTTCTATAAGAGCTATTGTCCTTTCCGGAGCGGGAAAGTCTTTTTGCAGTGGGGCGGATTTAAAATGGCTGGCAGATGAGTCTCTTTTTACAAAAAAAGAACTGGAAAATTTATTTTCACTTTTTGAGGCTATAGTGTCGTGTCCTTTACCGGTGGTGACGATGGTTCATGGGTGTGCGGTAGGGGGAGGTTTGGGTTTGCTGTCTGTTTCAGATGTGGTGATCGCGGAAGAACACACCTGGTTTCGCTTTAGTGAAACCAAATTGGGGCTTGTCCCCTCTGTTATTGGTCCGTTTGTTTTAAGGCAAATCGGGCTGTCCCGAACAAGGTTTTTAATGTTGAGTGCTCTTTCTTTTTCCGCAACACAAGCTCAAAATATTGGTCTGGTGCATTTTGTTGGAGAGCAGGATGAATGTGATACTTTTTTAAAGACCTTGCTTAAAAACTTTAAAGAGTTGGATTGTTTAGCTGTGTCCAAAACGAAAAAGTGGCTTAATTCTATTTATTCTCTCCCTTTTTCTCAGGTGAAGAAGGAAGCGGTTTCACTGATTAGTGAAGCCAGAAAAAGTGACTCTGCCAGAAAAAGAATTAAAGATCTGTTAAATGATAGTTCTAAAAAAACCACTTAATTTTAAAAAAGAAAATTTATAATCATTTATGGATTAATTTTTATGTATAAAAAAATAAGAAAAATAGCTATTGCCAATCGCGGGGAGATAGCTGTGCGTCTCATCTCCACCTGTCAGGAAATGGATATAAAACCGGTGCTGCTTTATTCTTCCGCGGATCAAAACAGTAAAGCTTTTAGGATGAGTTCTGAAAAGGTGTGTATAGGTCCGGCCGTAGCGGAAAAAAGTTATTTAAATATTCCGGCTGTTATAGAGGGGGCTCTTAGTATGGGAGCGGATGCTATCCATCCGGGATATGGATTTTTATCTGAAAATGCTGAGTTGGCCAAAGCTTGTCAGGAAAATAATTTAATCTTTATTGGCCCGCCTGTAAACTGTCTTGAACTGTTTGGAAATAAAGTGCTTTCCCGAAAGCAAGCTGTGAAATGCGGGCTTCCGGTTCTGCCCGCTTTTACCGGTGCAAATGCTGATTCCGATAAATTGTTATCGGAGGCTTGTAAAATGGGTTTTCCGGTGATGATTAAGTCTACAGGTGGAGGCGGGGGACGTGGGCTCAGAGTGGTGGCTTCAAAAGAAGAGTGGCAGGAGGCTTTTGATTCTTCAAAGAGAGAAACAAAAGCCGCTTTTGGTTCCTCAGAAGTGTTTATTGAAAAATATCTTCCTTCCGCCCGTCATATAGAAGTACAGGTTTTTGCAGATGTATCAGGTCGTGTTTTTCATTTGTTTGATCGGGACTGTTCCGTTCAAAGAAAACATCAAAAAGTAATTGAAGAGGCGCCAGCACGTTTACCTTTGATGATTCGACAGGAGATGGGATCAGCGGCGGTGGAGTTGTTGAAGTCGGTGGGGTATTTACAGGCGGGAACGGTGGAGTTTTTATACCAGGATGAAAAGTTTTATTTTATGGAGGTTAATCCCCGTATTCAGGTGGAATGCCCTGTAACAGAGATGATATTAGGGATAGACCTTTTAAAAGCGCAGATTTTAACAGCTCAGGGTCATGCTCCTTTTGTACAGAAAACATTTGAACCGCGAGGCCATAGTATTCAGTGTCGGATTTACGCGGAAGATATGCAAAAGCAGGTGCCTGTTTTTGGAGCTTTGGGCACTTGTCATTTTCCTCATGGGGTGAACGGGCGTTTTGACATGGGATATGGTTCCGGGGATGAGATTCCCGGGTTTTATGATGCCATGATGGGAAAGTTGATTGTTTACGAGGAGAATCGTACACGGGCTGTGGAGAAAGTAAAACAGGCTCTCGGTCAAACGATCATTTTTGGTTTGAAAACAAATATATCTTTTTTGCAGGATATTGTTTCTCATGAGGATTTTGTCAGAGGAGAGGTGGATACGGGCTTTGTTGAAAAGGTGTTC
>JANQSP010000037.1 GCA_028283955.1 Bdellovibrionales bacterium | reverse complement strand
ATGTAATTGAGATACCCGACTTTCCGTAACTCCTAAAATGGTTCCAATTTTTTTTAAATTAAATCCTTCGTAATAATAAAGAGAAAGTACAATCCTTTGTCTTTCCGGTAACTCCTCAATCAGTTTTTTTATCACCTTCTTGATAGACTTCACATTCAAAGAATAAAAAGGATCATTTCCCCCCTGTAGAAGACTGAGAAAAGATTTTCGATCCACACTGCTGAAACTGGAAACTTCATCAATGGAAAGCACATTAACCGGTCTTACCTGGTTCACCAAACTATAGAACTCATTTATTGTTAATCCCAGATGTTCTGATATTTCTATATCTGTAGGAGGACGACCCAACTCCGCCTCTAAATTAGAAGTGGCCCGATCCAGCATCTTCGCTTTATCCCGCACAGAACGTGGAACCCAATCCTGCGCTCTTAGCTCATCCAATATAGAACCTCTTATCCGAAACTCGGCATAGGTTTTAAACTTATTATCTCTGGTGGGGTCGTACTTTTCTATTGCATCCATCAATCCAATAACTCCACTGGAGACCAAGTCCTCCACATCTATATTAGCTGGCAGGCGAATGGAGATCTTCTTCGCTATAAACCGAATCAGAGGGGTGTATTCCTCAATTAATTTCTTTCTTTCCTCTGCTGTCAGTGTATTGGAAATTTTCAGTTGTTCTGCTTTCTTTTTTCCCACGGCACTTCTCCTTTTGTTAATTTAAAAAAGTTTCTTTTAATTGAACGTTTTCAATCTTCCCGGCAACCAGAAACAAATTGAGTTGATTGGCAATTTCTTCTTCCAAAAACCGCCGACTTTCCAAATCAGAAAAAACAGACACATCCCGATTAGAAAGAATAAAAACCAAATGGTCTCTTATCTTATTAATAGATTCCTGAATCTCATTTGAGACCTGAGAGTGATCCACTTGCAGGTTAACTTCCACCTTGGTCAACTGTGTTCCCTCTTCTGACTTAAGCAGAACAAAAAAAGGTTCCAGATTAATCATTTCCGCAGTGGAATCTGATGAGGGCGGAATACTTTGTATCGTTCGACTGGAGGATATATCTCTATCAAATCGCTTTGAGGCAAACCAAACACCCACACCCAAACACAAAACACATAGACAAACCACTCTTAGAAAGAAAGAGAACTTTTCTCCATTCCTGCTATCTAAGTTCACAGAAGGTTTTTCTTCCGGAACAAAACAAAATTGATTTTCCTGATCTGACAACGGCCTCTCCTAAAAATGAAACAAAGCAACATAGAGGCCGCATGGACTTTTGTTTTAAAAGAGGTAAAACACCTTAAAAAAAGGGCTTGAATTTTTACCTTAATAAATAAAAAAGACAAAAAAATGGACAAATAAGAGTCAATTTTCTGACATTTAACTGACAAGTTTGGATCTTGTTTTTTACTACTCAAGCTTAAAAAAAATATCTTTTTTTATAACTGTTTTGCCAAGCTCTCGTGTAATTGATATAAGCCATCTGAAAAATGAAAAAAGAGTTTTACAAACTAAGTCTGGTTTTTATTATCATTGTCTTTTCTTTTTCCCTGGCCTTCTTTTTGGGAAGAGAAATAACTTTATCAAACAAGAACAAAACAGAAAATTCCGACTTATCCAAAGAAACAAAAGAACAGTTTAACGGTCACTCCCCTGATACAACTCCTCTTTCTGAAAAAAAAGAACAAACACAAAGAGAAAAAGTAAATGAATACAAAAAAGCACTTCCGGATGAAAAAAACAAAAAACAAGAGACATCAAATAAAGATTCTGAGATGACACAGTCAGAATCAAACAAATCCGAAAAACCTGAAATGTACGGACTCTTAATTACCACTCATGATGACAAAGAGTCCGCCATGGAAAAATCAACACAGTTAAAAACAAGGTTTCCCCAATGGCGCATCTTTTTTAAAAAATCAAAGGACTCCTACAAAGTGTACGTTGGCCCTTTTAGCACCAAAGTATCAGGAAAAAAATTCATGGATGAACTAAATAAGAAACCTGAATTTTCCAACCTCAAATTGGAAAAAATTTAAATTCAAATTGAAATAACATTATAAGTATCTTAAAATTATTTTTTTACACAATATCCAGTCACCTATAAGAGCAAAAAATGTCTGAATCCTTTGAAACAATATTAAAAACTTTTAATCCCGGCCAATTATCCGCGGTCCAAACACTGGAGGGCCCTCTATTGGTTTCCGCAGGAGCCGGATCAGGGAAAACAAGAGTTCTCACCTATCGTATTGCCCACCTGATTAAACAAAAAAAAGCTCTGCCACACCAGATATTAGCCGTCACTTTTACAAATAAAGCCGCCCGGGAAATGCGGGAAAGAGTGGAACGTTTGATTAAAGATATAAATACCCACGCACAGGGTAGGATGTGGATTAGCACCTTTCATTCCATGTGTGCCCGAATTTTAAAAGAACATATGCACTTAATCAGAAACAATCACACATTCACTATTTACGACAATAAAGATCAGTTATCCCTGGTTAAAAAAATAATGAAAGACTTAAATATAAACGAAAAAATATATAACCCAAAGACTTTCTCATCTCAGATTGCCCTTTGTAAACGCCAGGGTTTAGACCCGGAAAATATAGATAGAAATAACTTCCCGGCGTATGGACACCGTTTTCAAGAGCTGTATTTTAATTACGAAAAGGAGTTAAACAATGCCGGCGCTTTTGATTTTGAAGGCCTTTTACTGGAAACGTATAAACTATTTTTAAAATATCCTGAACATCTGGAAAAATACCGCAATCAATTTCTCTACATTTCTGTCGATGAGTACCAGGACACCAATCATATTCAGTATCTCATTACAAAAGCTCTGGCGGAAAAACACAGAAACATCTGTGTTGTAGGTGATGAAGACCAATCCATTTACTCATGGAGAGGGGCGGATATTTCCAATATCCTTAATTTTGATCATGACTTCCCGGAATGTAGAACAGTCAAACTGGAACAAAACTACCGTTCAACAGAGAATATTATTTCCGCTGCTTCCGCTTTAATCAGTTACAACCATTCAAGAAAGGATAAAAAACTGTTTACCAAAAACCCAACGGGCAGTCTGATCCAGGTATATGAGTTAGAAGATGAATATAAAGAAGCGCACCTGATTGCCAATAAGGTCGCCACCTATTGTCAGGAACAGGATTATTCTTATGAAGATTTCGCCTTGTTTTATAGAACCAATGCCCAATCCAGAGTACTGGAGGATGCCTTACGAAGCAGAAATATCCCTTATAAAATTATCGGGAATCTTAAGTTTTATGACCGGTTGGAAATAAAAGATATTCTTTCCTATTTAAAATTTATCACTAATGCACAGGATGAAGTGTCTTTAAAAAGAATACTAAATAGTCCAAAAAGAGGAATCGGTCCCGGTACGATCAAACACATCACAGAAGAAAGTCAAAGTTTGAAAAAAAGTTTTTACGAAACCATGAAATACCTATCTGAAACCAATCAAATCAAAGGACAGGCCAAACCCGGAGTATTGGAGTTTATACAAACAATAGAACATTTAAAAAATATTCAAAACACCTTATCCCTGACGGATTTTTATAAGGAAACCATGGAAAAAACAGGATACACCAAAGTCCTTGCCGCCGACAATTCGATTGAATCACTAAGCCGCCTGGAAAATCTACAAGAGTTTGGAAATGCGATAAACCAGTTTGAATTGGAAAATGACGAAAATTCCCTGGAAAACTTCCTTGAGGAAATGGCTTTGCTGGCCCCTGCCGATCAATCATCCAATGAATCAGCCAGTGTTACTTTAATGACCCTTCATGTATCAAAAGGTCTGGAGTTTAGAACTGTTTTTATAACCGGTATGGAAGAAGGCCTGTTCCCCCTCTCTCAAAACACAGATGATGATCTCCTGGAAGAGGAAAGAAGACTGGCGTATGTTGGTATGACAAGAGCAAAAAACAATTTACATCTCTCCTATGCAATAAAAAGAAACAAGTTTGGAAAAATACAATATAATCAGGCCAGTCAATTTTTAGATGAAATTCCAGGAAAATTTGTTCATTCAGTCTCTTTTGCTAAAAAGCCAGGTTTTATATCAAGAAGGAAAAACAAGGTATATAATTCAAAATATAATCAAGCTTTCCCTCACTATGAATCAGAAGAGGATTTTGCACAGGATAGCAATTCCTATTCAAATACCGGTATGTATAAGGTAGGGCGCATTGTTCATCATCCTCGTTTCGGTTCCGGAAAAATTCAAAAAGTGGAAGGCAGTGGAGATGATTTACGAATTAGTGTGATATTTAAAAACCAAAAAGTAAAAAAATTCATTGCCAAATATGCTCACCTTTCCCTTTAAATTTTATTCTTGTGACATCAGCTAATACATAAGATAATAAATTATGATATTGAAATTCTCCCCTGTAAAAATTCCGGACAGTGTATCAAAGGAAGAGTGGTTTAACTGGAAATGGCAGTTACGAAACTCTCTTAAAACAAAAGAAGATTATAAAAAATATTTTTTACTCAGTGAAACAGAAGAAAAAAGTTTTATCAACACCCCTTTTGCCATACAAAGCACTCCCTACTACGCTCAAATGGCCTATTCTCATAATACACTAAAGAAAATCATCCTACCTGATATGAAAGAAAACCGAAAAGGTCTTCAGGCTTTAAAAGACCCCTTAGGGGAGGAAAATCACAGTCCTTCAAAACACCTGATTCATCGTTATCCGGATCGGGTGGTTTTCCTTATTACAGATTTATGCCCCATCTATTGCCGGTACTGCACAAGAAAGAGATTTACCGCCAAAGATAAAAGCATCATACATAAAAAAGAATATGAAAAAGCCCTGGAGTATATAAGGAAAAATCCAGGCATCAGAGAGGTTATTCTCTCAGGTGGCGACCCTTTAACCCTGGCTGACTCCTTACTGGAAAAAATTTTACAGGATCTACGGGCAATAAAAAATATTGAAATTATAAGAATAGGGTCACGAATGCCGGCGGTTTGTCCCATGCGCTTTTCAAAAGACTTTACAAACATTCTCAAAAAATACCATCCCGTATTTATTATGAGTCACTTTAATCACCCGGCTGAAATCACCAAAGAAGCCGCCTCCGCCTTAACATTACTGGCAGATCAGGGTATTCCTGTTTATAATCAAATGGTGCTTATCAACTCCGTCAACAACCACCCTGCCATAGTACAAGCCCTCTCCCGACGCCTGTTATTTTTAAGAGCCAGGCCTTACTATATGTTTCAGTGTGACCCATCTCTCGGAACAGATCATCTACGCACCTCTATTAAAAATTCAAAATGGATTCAAAAAAATTTATGGGGTGTTTTATCCGGTCTGGCTGTCCCCCGACTGGCCGTGGACCTGCCCGGAGGAGGTGGAAAGGTGGAAATAGTTCCAGACAGCTGCATGGAAATAACTCCTCAATTTCATAAGTTTAAAGGGTGGGACGGGAAGGTGGCCGCCTATATGGAACCGAATAAAGACGGCACTCCATCCGACATAAATGTTTATTTACAAGAATGGCAAGCCTTAAGTCAGCAACACTACGGGAAAACAAACACCGCCTCCGACTAACAATCAACTACCTAAAAAATGAAGGTTTCCCTTATTTACAAATAAGAAAAAAGACACCTGTATAATTACCAGGCCCTATTTCAACAAATCTAAGATAATAAATTTAAAGCCCTCCCTTTTTTTATCCGACAAAAAACGTATGATGAGAAGAGCACAATCTGTTATTTTGTTTTTTCTTGGTCTTCTACTAGGCGCTTTTTGCTACTGGCTGGCCAGTATTTCCTTTTTTTCCAGAGTGGAAAGCCCCTCTAAAAACTTCCGGATTATTGCCTCCTCTGAAAGGATAAACAGCCAGTTAAGGGATTGTTCACAAATAGAAAATATTACAGATAAAAACAATATAGACATTTACTGTAGTTTTGACACACGAAAAGAAGACCGTGGAGTGGACTATAAGGTGAGATCTGTAATCAATATAAAAACAAACACATCAGACCCAAACAAAGTGGCTGTTTCTGTAACAAACACAATCAAGGACAAAGAAGAGCATATAACCCAGGCAGACTATTGTGGTGACTGTAGTGGAGCCCGCACTACTGTTGATTTGACCAATATTGAAGATTTAGAAGCGGTATCTCAGGCTTTAAAAACCCAGGTTATTAATACTTTGAACAGGGAAGATGATCGCATCGAAGATGCAGTAGATGAAGCCTATGATCTGCATAAGAAAAAAGAGGAGCTGGAAAGCCGAATTGCCAAATGTGAAATTAGTGAAAAGTCTACTGTAAATTCCATTAAAGAAATAGAACCTGAAGAAAAAATAAACTGCAGGGCAAAACAACTGAAGAATATAGAGGACAAGAAAGAAAGAGCCAAATTCTTCCACTCAGATGTAAAGCCGGATTTGTGGTATTTGGTTTCACAGGATGAGCCTTTGGACAGATCTCTCTTTTTCTCCGACTATATGAGAGAGTTAAGTAACCCCAGTCTCTTTTTTGATCGTGACTTGTTTTCTGTACGATCCGCTATAGATACAGCTCAAAAATATAATGACTTAAGACTTTTTATGCACGAATTAGGGGACTATAAGTTATCTGCTCTTAACACTATCAGTATGCAGCTTCCCCTTTATTTTCATACAGCCGACAACTCATTTGGAAGACAGGATCGTCTACTGTTAGAAAGAGCCTGGAATAGAAACTTTCAGGAAAGGCCCTTTCCCTCATATTATTCGCTTTCCGCCCGACCTACCAATAGAAGAAGATCCGGCAGACCTACCCCCAGAAACAGCAATGGTGGTATCTCCGCCCAACAGTTCAGGGCTATTGTGAATTCACCCGAATTTCAAAAACTGTATCGTTAGTAAATATCTAAAAAAGACTTGAAAATAAAAAGCCGGCTTGTTTTTGATCAGGGTTAAAAAAAGGCCGCCATTAATAACTTGAATGCTTTTCAAAGATGATAAAAGATTAAGTCCCCTTGATGCCCTAAAAGGTAATGGCGGCCTGACTCATTACTCCTATATGCCAATTATTTTCTTTCGGAAATAAAACACCGGCACTGGTATTCCACATCACACCCTCTGCCAGCTGATACTTTAATTTTACCTCTGCATGGTATAGTAAAATATCTATTTCAGAATAAGAAAGGTGTGTAGAAAAAACGGGTTCCAAACTTAAAGAATCCAACAAGGAAAAAGAGGCGGAAAGAGCAGCAAAAAAACCGGAATGAAAAGAGTACCTGATATAATTTTCTGACCCCTCTTCTCCTGTTTTCTTTGAGCTTTCATATTCCTCGATCAAAAAAGAGAGATGAGAGGAAAAAGACGGATCAAAATAAAAAGATTCATCTTCTTTTGAAGTGGCAACACCAAAATCCAGGCCTATACCCAACCACTTTACAGGTGTCTGCCAATCCACATCCAATACAGCTCCATATACATCCTCAGAAGTTCTTCCCACTTCCAGTTGAGTTTCCAGGGTATCCCCCATTTTGTAATAAGCATAAAGCCCGAAATAAGAAGGAGAATCCTGATCAGTGCTATCTGTCAGCCCCTGAGGAGATGTTTTATACATAAGCTCCACACCATATTGATCCATGCTAAAACCGGCTTGAATAAAAAAATTAAACAGCACTTCATCAACATAATGAACCGTTGGCTGAATGTAATAAGAGGACCCTATAAAACCGCGCCAGGAAACAAAACCTTTACTGCCTTCCAAATTATATACAGGATTAAAAGGCCCTGAGCTGTCATTATAATACATACCCAAACCAAAATGATGAGGCTTCCAACCTACCTGAAGCAAACCAAAGTCATGGGTCACTTCTAGATACAAATCCCTGACAGCAAGTAAAGGGGCGGAAAAAGCACCTTGATTACCTGATCCAAACCCCACTCCCTCCTGTAAATAAAATTTCCGGGAGGAAGGGGGTTGAAAGGAATCACTTTGGGGGGCGATTTGGAACCAGGATCTAATACGAACTCCATCAAAGGCTTTTATATCCGGTTTTAAATGCAGATTATGAAAAACTTCACTGGATCCCCATTTCTCAAAATCCCCTTTTTGCAGGGTATTTAGCTCCAGTTCATAGGAGCCAGACCAGTCCAAAACAATAGCTTGGGCGGAAAAAACGAAAGCAGAAAAAATAAAACACAAGAGGAAACGCATCAATAAGAACCCCTTTTAAATCTTTGAAAAGCACAAACAGCTTAAAGGGATTTTATGTCCAGAGTCAATAAAAACGTATGTTGCCATACATTACAATATATTTAAAAGAATTTCAGGCGTTTCTGAGATGGCTGCGGGAGAGCTCTTCATCATAATAACGGGAATATAAGACTTCCCATTCCGAGCTGTTTTCTGACACATTTCTTTTAAGAGAGGCTATTTTCTGACGAACTCTTTGTTCAATTTGTTCATGCTCCTGAATAAATAAAGACAAAGCTCTTTGAGTGGCACGAATCACCTTATCTTTATCTGAATACTGAACGAGGCCTTCTTTCAAAAGACCTTCCACAATGAGGTGTAACCAATTAGATTGTCTGTCAGCAGATAACATAATCCCACCTCTATAAAATAATCCCTTTCTTTTTTGCCATCTCTTTCTTTAATAAGGGATACATCTTATACCTTTCAAACTGACCGGCGTGAGTTTTTTCCAGCTCATCCAACATTTGATTCACTTCCTCTTCCAATGCCTTTTCCTTATTTAAATCTTCAGAAAGAATTTGGTGTATTTGTGAAGCCACTTCTTCTTCGCTGGCTTTCCATTCAACCAGGTCAGCCTTTTTCCACTCCGCAAATATGAGTTGAGCCAAATAACCGGAAAGTCCTGATGTCCACCGCATACCTTAAAGTCCCTTTTAAACAAGTTTGTTGTCAAGTTGTTTTACCAACAGTTGTAACAAGCGGCACACTGAAGTATTTATCAAGTCGTGAGAAAGAAAAAACAGATTTTAATTTTTTGCATACTGTTTCTGTCTATCGTAGGTGCTGCTTTTCTGGCGCTGGTTTTTCATCTCAATAAACGTATTAATAATAGCTTAAAAAAAGGATGGTTTCAGCCCCCTGTGGAATATTACACAGCACCTGAAAAAATAACGCTGGAGATGACTTTATCCCCTGGTGAATTGCGTAAAAAATTAAGAAGAAGATACTATATTAAACTTTCCGATAAAAACCAGCTTCACCCGGGTAGTTTCACTTCGCATAAGGGGGTGGATTGCCAAAACCAGGAAACGGATATCATACCCGAACACTGTCTTTCCTGGCAGAGTGTAAATACAAAAGAGTTTTTCACAGTTGGTTTTACTCATAATAAAATTTCCATTTTACAAAAAAATCAACAACCGGTTGATTCTCTCTTACTTGAACCTTTTTTATTCGCACAATACGAACAGGGAGAGCCTATATTAAAACAATTCAAGCCTCTCAGTGCTTTCCCCTTTCATTGTTTACAGGCGGTATTGGCTGCAGAAGATCATCAATTCATCACTCATGAAGGTATCAGCCCCAAAGCCATTATAAGAGCCATCTGGAGAAACATCAGCAAGGGCCGACTGGCGGAAGGAGGAAGTACAATCACCCAACAGCTTGTAAAAAATATTTTTTTTAATCCTAAAAAAAGTTTCTGGAGAAAATTTCAGGAACAGATTATGGCTCTTCTATTGGAAAAAAAATTAAACAAGGATCAAATCCTCACCGCTTACCTGAACATAGTATATATGGGGCAAAGTGGTGTGTTTCGCGTTCATGGATTTGGTTCAGCCGCCGAATATTACCTCGGAAAACCCCTTTCCAATTTGAATTTAAGTGAATGTGCTCTTCTGGCCGGATTAATAAAATCCCCCGGGCGGTTTAAACCATCAACAAATAACACTCATATATTACACCGAAGAAACTATATACTGGACACGTTATATCAAAAACAAATCATTAGCTCAAAAGAACGGACCACGGCCAAGGCCATCCCTGTACCTCCCCCCTTACCTCCTTCCCCTCTTCCTGTTTATTTTACAGACACTGTCTACAAAAAAATAAAACAACTGGGGCTGCCTGTAAAAAAAGGATTGAAAATATTCACCACCTTATACCCGGATGTTCAGAAAAAAGCGGATCAGTCTGTTAAGCAAAGTCTTAAATGGCTGGAAAAAAACAGACTTAAAAAAGAGTTAAAAAAAAATGTATTACAGGCAGCCTTAATGAACGTAGATCTTACCACCGGAGAAGTAAGAGCCGTTGTAGGAGGGTATGATTTTAAAAAAAGTCAGTTTAACAGAGCTATCCAGGCCAAAAGACAAATCGGTTCTTTAATGAAACCGGTAGCCGTCCTCTCGGCTTTGATAGAAAACCCGGACCTCAACCCCTTGTCTTTAGTGGATGACACAAAATTCACTCACCAATATGACAATCTTTCCTGGAGTCCCAAAAACTACAAAGAATACTATAAAGGTAAAGTTCCACTTTATGAGATATTGACCTATTCCTTAAATGCAGGCACAGCCCGTTTAGGGATTCAAACAGGACTTAATCCACTTGTCGATACCATAAAAAAACTGGGAGGGCCTGTTTCCATCACCGCGCACCCTTCTTTAATTTTAGGCGCATTGGAAATGAGCCCCTGGGAAGTAACACAAATATTTTTAAACATAGCCAACATGGGAAAATATAAAAAACAACATATCATAAAAAAAGTCACAGATTTAAAAGATCACACTTTGTACACGTATGACAGAAGAGAAGAACAAATACTGGATCCAAAAAAGACGGCTGTATTAGTAGGCATGCTAAAAGAAGTCACTGAAACCGGCACAGCCCGATGGCTTAAAAATTTTCCAATACCTATAGCAGGTAAAACCGGCACCACCAACGAGGAAAAAGATGCCTGGTTCGCAGGTTTTAGCCCTGAAACACTTACTGTGGTTTGGTTGGGCTTCGATAATAATCAATCTCACTATTTAACCGGTGCAGCAGGAGCTCTTCCTGTTTGGGAGATTTTTATGAGAAAAATACTCCCCTCTCTTTCCAAAAAAGATTTCGAATGGCCTGAAGGCGTAGTCTACCGCACAATCCCTTCACAAGGTAACAGCTTAGAAAAAAATCAGGAAGATAGTCACGGAGAAGACCTGAAAAAAGACCAGGAAATCCAGTTAATATTTGAAGACTAATATCTTTACTCCCGTTATCAAAAAAGAAGAAAACCCATAACAAAAAAATAAAAAACCCATCCAAAGCAACCGATAAAAAATATATGAAGTCTGTGTATTTTTTAATGTCTTTTCTCATAAGTTTTGTTTCGTTATTTTCTTTTGCAGAAGAGCAAAACAAAGACTTTATTTTCAATTTCAACAAAACCCCTTTGGTGCTACAGTGGGAAGCCTCTCACTTAAGAAATACAGACCAAACATCTCTTATTTTCAGTCAAGATACTTTAGAACTCGTCACCAACACTTCGTTTGGCAATGATAGAGAATCAGTTCATCTGGGGCATTTTAACTCTCCTCTGACTCCTCAGCTTAAAATCTTAAAAGAGGAAATATACCAGTATTATATCCGTTTAAAAAAAACAGTACCGATATCCTCTCGAATTCAAAACGCACAAATTCCTGTTTCAGATGATCCTCACACTCCTGTTTTACGTATTAACGACCAGGAGATAAACAATGATCATATTTATTTTTCATACCTGGAAGGTATTCTGCATAACCAGGTAAGGAATCAAAACTGGGAATGTATTGACTGTGCCATATATACACTCCTCTACAAAAAAGAATCCAGATCAGAAATAAAAATCCAAAGGACTATAAAAAAAGAAGGAAAGACCACAGTGAAAATATTTTCCCTGGAAGATTTAAACTGCCGGCTTAAAGAGCGGGATAGCTGGGAATGTGTCGATCCGGAATCCGGAACACTCACATTAAGCAAAACAGAAAAGTAACAATGACTCTTAAAATGAAAAGCTGTTTATTTATTATATTTTCTTCTTTGTTCTTTACATGGGCTTTATCCGCTAACAACTTAAAAGAGTCGAAGGTAATAAACATCACTCACCCGGGTTTTAAAACATCTGAATTCCAGGGAAGTCAGGTAATATTAACAGGAAATGAAATGGATATATCCGATCTTGTATCAGGAATAGAAAGAGCGACACAGCCTTATCATGATATCTTTCACTTTATAAACACAGATTTAAAAGAACAAATCATGGCAAAAATGATAAACCCTTTATGCCAGGAAGCGGAAAATCCGGATCTCTGCCAACAAAGTACGAGACAAAAACTTCAAGTAGCTATCAATAGTTTAGGTGAGAAACTCTCAGAAGGCGTTTTTTATCCTGAAGAATATTGGCCTATCGGCAGTTCTAAGGCTCATTTTAAGGCGTCCATGGATTTTTTTAAAAAAGAATGCCCTGATCAGTGTACCAGCAATATTGTCGCTACAGCTTTACTTTATGGAACCGATGCGGAATACTCCCAACTGTACGATAAAATCAAAAACAGAAGTGATCTTTGTCAAAAAAACATTTTAGAGAGTACAGAAAAACAGCTTGGCAGAATCACAATGCCAAAGGAATGTTTAAACGAAGAAAATAAAAATCATGTTGTATGTGAAACTATATCCCAACATGTACAAACCATTCAAACACGAATCTTTGCATTGACAGAACTGACTTATGGCTTTGATGCTTTAAAACACTCTGTCGTCACTTTTTGTTTTGAATGTAAATTTCTTGAAAGAACACAGGAAAATACAAATTTTCTCGAATTAATTGGACACCTTGAAGACCAGATTCAATGTAGCACACTGGAACCTGGACAACAAAAAAGAGTATATGCCAACACATTTCCCACAAATAACGAATCATACGATCTCAAAAGGGAAACGGATGGAAGCTATTCCGTGACTTTCAACTTAAAATTTTCCGCCGATAGTGATTACGATGGGCCTGTGCCACCGGAGCATGTGCACGCATACTACGTAGATAAAGTCCAAAAGTGTATGGATGTAGCCAACCAAAAACTATTGGGACCCAATGGAGAAAAATTAAAACTTATTATTAATAAGCCAGGAAACAGTACAAATGACATTTGTTTAGGAAAAAACACAAAAAATATTTCAATCAGATCAAAGTCCTATCGACACGATTCAAAAAATTATGCGTCAGATATTGATTGTCCCACTATAACCCATGAAGTATTGCATCTACTGGGTTTATGTGACGAATACAAAGAAGAAAAATTAGGCTACTACACAGATCCTCTCACTGGAGAGCCCATCTCCAATGAAAAGAAAAACATAGATAACGCGGAAACTTCGTATCACTCCTTTATACTCGCCTATGATTGTCGGATTATAAAGGAAAACAGTATTATGTCTGACCAACAGGAAAGATGGGACAATGTTTTTAAAAACAATACAGAGCCTTCCCTTTTAACCACTGAACAATTCAATGCCATCTTATATGGTTCTTGTGAGGAAAAGAACAAAACCTTTAACAAATGCTCTCAATTAGCCTACCAAAGCTCAATAGAATCTCCCGAGTGCATGAAGAAGAAACAAGAATGTGAAGAAGAGCTAACAAATGAACACACACAATAAACCATCTCTATTTTTATAAATTGATAACCAAGCCACTGTATGTATAATATCCTTTGATAGATCTTTTAAAAGAGTACAAAATGGCCGAGTCTAAAAAATACAAGCTACAGCTTCCAAAAACCGACTTTCCGATGAAAGCCAAGCTTCCGGAAAAAGAACCGAAAATGATAGAGTTTTGGAAAAAAGAAAATATTTATCAAAAGCTTCTTCAAAAAAGCAAAAATAAAAAATTTTTCAGCTTTGTAGATGGTCCCCCTTACGCTAATGCCAATTTACATATAGGCCATGCTTTAAACAAAATCTTAAAAGATATTGTCGTAAAATACGCTAACCTTTCCGATAAACATTGTCCTTTTATCCCTGTATGGGACTGCCATGGCCTCCCTATTGAATTGGCAGCTCTTAAAAAAATCAAAAAAGAGAAAAGTAAAGAGGCCTTTAACCCTAAAAAGATAAGAGAGTACTGTCGAAAGGAAGCCTTGCATTGGATAAAAGTACATAAAGAACAGTTTGAAAGACTGGGGGTTTTAGCCGATTGGGAAAACCACCTCTTAACCATGACCGCAGAATACGAAGCCCAGGAGGTGCGTGCCCTGGCGGAAATAGCCAAAAAAAATCTCCTTTATCGGGGGAAAAAACCTGTTTACTGGTGTCCAACCTTAAAAACAGCTATTGCCTCCTCCGAAGTGGAGTATCATGAACATAAAAGTCCTTCTATTTATGTTAAATTTCCCTTTCCGAATCCTCCCAAAGAATGGAAATTATCCAATAAGCCCTGCTCTCTTGTTATATGGACAACCACTCCCTGGACTCTGCCGGCCAATCTGGCTATCTGTTTAAAACCGGATTTTACTTATGCTGTATTTGAAGAAGAAAAAGAATTTTTTATTTTAGCGGAAGATCTTAAAGAAAGTTTTGAAAAAAACACCGGTTTAAAAACAAATAAAACTCTTACTTTTAAAGGAAAGGAATTGGAACATCAAAAAGCCCGACACCCCTTTATGGATAGGGACTCCCTGGTTATTGTAGGAGACCATGTCACAAAAGAGGAGGGAACCGGCTGTGTACACACCGCTCCCGGGCACGGATTAGACGATTTTATCATTGGGAAAAAGTATAACCTGCCCGCTCTTGTTCCCGTCAACGAAAAGGGATGTTTTACCTCTGAAGTACCGGAGTGGGAAGGTCAGTACATATTTAAAGCCAACTCCTCAATTATTGAGAAATTAAAACAAAACTCCCATCTTTTGGCGGAAACAGAAATTGTACATAATTATCCTTTCAACCCCCGATCCTCCACTCCTTTGATTTTCAGAGCTACCGATCAGTGGTTTATACAATTTGATAAGCCGGAATATTCCGTCAGAGAAAAATCTCTTTCCGAAATCAATAATGAAATTCAATTTTGTCCTGCATGGGGAAAACAAAGATTAACAGCCATGATAAAAAGCAGTCCGGACTGGTGCCTGAGTCGGCAAAGGCATTGGGGTGTACCCATTCCTGTATTTTATTGTAAAAACTGCCAACACACCCTTATGGATGCCAATATAATGAACAAAATTGCCGATCAAATGGAAGAATCAAAAGAAGGTATCGAATACTGGTTTTCAAATCCGGCTGAAAAACTTCTGCCGGAAGACACCTCCTGCCCTGAATGCCAAAGCAGGGAGTTTGAAAAAGGCACAGACATTTTGGATGTATGGTTTGATAGCGGCATCTGCCACTATGTCTTTAAAAAGAAATACGGAGCCCAAACTTTCCCGGCGGATATTTATTTGGAAGGAAGTGATCAACATCGAGGCTGGTTTCAAACAAGCCTTAACTCCGCTATTTGTCTCAACGACAAGACTCCTTTTAAAACTCTCATTACCCACTGTTTTGTAAACGATGCAGAGGGATATAAAATGAGCAAAAGCAAAGGAAATGTACTGAATCTGGAAAAAACAATCCAACAAAAAGGAGCGGAAATTGTTCGACTTTGGGTGTGTAGTGAAGATTACTCTCAGGATTTACAAGTGAGTGGAGAAATTTTCGAACGCATCAGCGAAACCTATAGAAGATTCAGAAACACCATTCGTTTCATGTTAGGTAACTTATTTGACTTCAACCCCGAAAAGGATTTGGTCGCTTTTTCCGATATGAGGCAAACAGACCAATGGATTCTGGGACGACTGGCCGATCTGATTCAAAAAACCCAAACTCATTATGACAGTTTTTTATTTCATAAAATCTATCAGGATTTAAATGTCTTTTTTACCTCAGACTTATCCGCCCTTTATCTGGACATTTTAAAAGACCGTCTTTACACCTTCAAAAAAGAAGGTTCAGACAGAAGATCGGCGCAAAGCGCCATTTACCTGCTTCTTAAAAACCTCCTCTCTCTGATGAGCCCTATCACCACTTTTTTAAGTGAGGAGGCTTATCAACATCTTCCGGGAAAAAAAGAAGACAGCATTTTACTGACAGACTTTCCATCTGCACCATCAGAATGGATACAACCAAAGAAACAAGAATACTTTAACCTTTGGCTGAAACTCCGAGAAAAGATATATTCTGAAATGGAGCAGATGCGAAAACAAAAGCAAATTGGTTCCAGCTTGGAAACACGAGTTATATTAAGTATACCAAAAGATTATTGGGCACAGTTTAGACATTTACTTAATGATTCACTCAATGATCTAAAGGAATTGTTTATCGTATCTCAAATTGAGTTTCAACCCATAGAAGGTTGGGAATGGAAAGTGGAAGTACAAAAAGCCCTCGGAGAAAAATGCGAACGTTGCTGGAATTACAGTGAACAGTTGAACAATGAAAAAATATGTCTTAAATGTATAAATAATCTATGATGAAACACTATTTAAAATATTTTCTATTTTTGTCTATTTCCTTTGCCATTGTGGCTCTGGATCAAGCCACCAAATTAATGATCCATACTCAGTTCAATTTAGGTGAAAGAAAAGTGATTATTCCAGGATTTTTCAATATCACCTATGTTAGAAACACAGGGGGCGTATTTGGTCTTTTCTCTCAAAGTAACGACGTTATCCGAATGATATTGTTTCTTATTCTGCCCGTACTGGCCTTTGTACTCATCGTTTCAATCATACATAAACTGGATATCAAAGAAAAATATCAGCTGTTAGCCTTTTCTTCCATTTTTGGTGGGGCCCTGGGAAATTACATAGACCGAATTCACTTTGGATACGTAGTGGATTTTTTGGATTTTTACTACAAAGACATGGCCTGGCCGGCCTTTAACGTGGGAGATATCTGTATTGTAATAGGAGTTTTTTCCGCTATCGCTATCATCTACACCACTGAGGGAAAAAAAATAGCTAAGGACTCAAGTTGAGCTCAGAAGAAAAAGACCCCACATTGGCAGAAGATCTCTTTTCAGCCATCTGGTAACTGCGGTTTATCAATTCCATCTCAATACGCATTGTTCTCATCTGCTCTAATAGCTGATACACTTGGTACTCATTTTTAGACACCGCATTCTTTACCGCATCAATTTGTTGACTGTAACTTTGAATGAATTGACTATGACGCTGCATTAAATCCATGACCCTTTTTTGATCCTCTTTTCTTTGTTCCGGTTGAACCAAATTAAATAGCTTTTCCTCCCAATCCTTGAACATTTGCTTTGTCGTAGAGTCCATTTCCTTTTGATTTTTAGACACCGCATCCAATTTTTCTCTCACCCGACTGAGCCACTGCATTACTTTGGAGTACATCACACTCATTTTTTCATTACAGGTTTCCACCTGAGCCTGCGTACGATCCAGGCGGGATACCAAAGTCTTCCACTCCTTTAAAGAAACAAATTTATTTTCCTCTTCTGTTGTAGAAAGATTATTTTGCCTTGGAAAAAGTTGATCCATGATTTTTCTAGCCATAGAAAGCTCCTTTTAAAAAAACAAAAAACTGCTCGACTAAAGACCTGGTTTTAATTTATCTTTAAACCATGTCTTTTGTC
The DNA here is from genome assembly GCA_028283955.1 of Bdellovibrionales bacterium. Taxonomy (GTDB): domain Bacteria; phylum Bdellovibrionota; class Bdellovibrionia; order Bdellovibrionales; family UBA1609; genus JANQSP01. The sequence goes on along the minus strand of JANQSP010000037.1, from coordinate 1,095 downwards.
ACTCACTTTAAACAGTACCTTTCAGAAAAATCACCGGAAAAAAATAGAGAGTGCCTTACTCTTTATAATTATCTGCGTTGTTTTTGCCATAACGAACAGGTTTTAACACAGGATACATTCACTGATTTTTACAGAAAAGTTTTATTATTCCCTTACTGGCAAAGTCACTTTGTTTCATTGCAAAAAACCTTAAAGACAGAGTTGACTTCTTTCGCAAAAATTTATCAGCCACTTGATTTTGATCCAGAGGAAATAACATCCGGTAAACAATGGCAATTGGTAAATCTGCAAACGGAGTCCGACCTCAAAGACGTGGTGCACTCCCACCTATACAGATGTCTTTCTCCAGGAGATCAGATGAAGGTTTTACCCTTAAATACACAAAGGGCACTGGCCCTGGTATTAAAGTTTGACGGCAGTTTAAATGTATTCAGTTTCGGACCCTTATCCATCATAAACCAAGGTAAGATTGAACCACTGACTCCTCTTTCTGAGCTGCATTACTCTTCCCAATATGAATTAAAACCAACACATCAGCAAATCATTGAAGATACGAAATTAAATTTCATATCTTTCAGAGTAAAAGATAAAAAAGTCTCAGGTAACCAACATCACAGCTTTTGCTTTCAACAATCAAATATATTTAAAAACAAAAACATTTATGAAGTGGATGCCTTATTTTCCTTATTAAAAAAAATAGAAAGCCTGTTTATTCAGGCCAAGTCAGACCCTCACTATAAGCAGCTGATCAAACTACTTCATGAGCATTATCGCCAGCTTTTGGTGGCTCCTTTAAACCAGTCTCTTGAAACACAAGCGGTTTTATCTCAAGCTAAAAAAGCAATCAAAAACCTGTACCCACACGACCGTCTTTTATTTTTGTTGACTGCTAACATTGACTTTCACTTCAGAAAAAAACAAAAAAACAAACCGGTCGCCAGTGCCTCACAATAAATGTTTATTTTCAACATCTCTATAAAACAACAGAAAACTTTTTATGAAAAACAAAACCATCCGTCTTAATCATTTTTTATCCTCTTGCGGAGTGTGCTCTCGCAGAAAAGCGGATGAAGTAATTAAATACAAAACAGTTAC
>JANQSP010000067.1 GCA_028283955.1 Bdellovibrionales bacterium | reverse complement strand
GGGGAGTATCTGTTTCCAAAACAGAAAAAGGAAGCAACATCTCTTTTACTCTGTCCAACATCTTTAAACCCAGTTCCTTATGAGCCATTTCCCTACCTGAATAACGTAAATGTATTTTAACCTTACAACCATCCGCAAGAAACTCACGGGCCTTTCGCATTTTGATTTCCAAGTCATGCACATCTGTACGCGGGCGCAGCTGAACTTCCTTAATAATAATTTTAATTTGATTTTTTCTGGACATTTTTTCTTTTTTACTTAACTTAAATTTCCATTTCCCGTAATCCATAATCTTACAGGTAGGTGGCTTCGCTTTAGGAGCTATCTCCACCAGGTCCAAACCTTTATCTGCCGCCATGGATACAGCCTGATCCGAAGGCATAATCCCTAACATATCACCATCTTCGTTCACCACACGCACTTCCTGAGCAATAATCCGTTCATTCACTCTGAATTTCTCTTCTTTTTTAACCATTCCTCTAAAACCTTTTCTAAACTTGCGGATAAGACACCTCCTTTTTAAAGTTTTTATTTTTTTCTTTTATAACTATAAAAGACATACTTATATACCTTTTGATCCAACCTGGATTCCCGCCTGCGCGGGAATGACGAGCACAACAGGAAGGACAGAGCCGTTAAAAAGATATTTCCCTTTTTTTATTTTTAACAATTTCCAATATCTCTTTAACAAACACATCTTTTTTCAACTGAACACTCATTCCATCCCGCAAACGAACAGAAAAAGACTGAGACTTCATTTCCCTTTCTCCGGCAACAGCCATACAGGGAATACGGCGAAGGCGAGCCTCCCGAATTTTATATCCCAGTTTCTCTCCTCTTATATCCATCTCCACCCGAATACCAAGGGATTTCATTTGATTCGCATATTCTTTTACATAATTTTCCTGATCTTTTGAAATATTAATCAACAATACCTGTACCGGCGAAAGCCACAAAGGCAAATGCCCTCCCGTATGTTCCAGATAAACACCCATAAAACGCTCTAAAGAACCTAAAATAGCTCTATGGAGAAGAATAGGTGTTTTTTCCTGATTATCACTATCCACATACTTTAAGTTAAAAGCCTTAGGCATATTGAAGTCACACTGGAGAGTCCCCAACTGCCAGGAACGGTTCATCGCATCCACAAACATCAAATCCAATTTAGGTCCGTAAAAAGCTCCTTCACCCGGGTGTACCTCAAAAGGAATATGTGATTTCTCCAAAACAGTGGAGAGTACAGCCTCCGCTTTATTCCAAACCGCCTCTTCCCCCATGGAATCCTCCGGCCGGGTGGATAAAGCAACCTTATATTCATTTAAACCTAACTGCCGGTAGATTTCCTGAAACATTTTTAAAAGATTCTCTATTTCCGGTTCCAACTGTTCCGGTGTGCAAAATACATGCGCATCATCCTGGCACATGCTGTTCACACGCGTGATCCCGTGCAGAACTCCCCTTTTCTCCCTCCGATGTAAACGTCCGAAGTCCGCCACTTTCCAGGGAAGATCCCTGTAAGATCGTTTCTGAAAAGAATAAAGCACACAATGTCCGGGACAATTCATGGGTTTTAAAAATCCCCCATAGGGGGCCTGTGCGCCGCGGCTCTCTTCCGTAGAAGAAGCTTCTTCATCCAAATTCCCATAGGGAGCAGGTGTGCCGCTGCTTTCTTCCGTAACAGAATTTCCAGAGGGAGATTTTCCCTGTAAGTTCTTCTCTATATGTGATTGTCTGGTTTCCACCGGATACATATTATCCACAAAATGCTGTTTGTGCCCGGAACGGGTAAACAGTTCAGAACTAAACACCTGTGGCGTAATCACCTCTTCATAATCATATTTAAAGTACATTTCCCGCAAAAACTGTTTTAACTCATTATAAACAGTGGCTCCTGCCCCCGTGAAGAAAGGATGACCGGTAGCCAGATCGGAAAAGTAAAAAAGCCCCATTTCCTTTCCCAGTTTTCGATGATCTCTTTTGGCCGCTTCTTCCAAATCCCGTAAATGCTTTTTTAGTTCTTTCTCTGTATGAAAAGCCGTCCCGTAAATTCGCTGAAGCTGGCTTTTCGTTTCATCTCCTCGCCAGTAAGCTCCCGACTGATGTAAAACTTTAACCGCTCCGATCTGAGAGAGATTACCGACATGGGGCCCCTTACATAAATCAAACCATTCCCCTTGCTGATACACGCTCACTTCCGGCTCATTTAATTCCTCTATAATCTCCACTTTGTAATGCTCCCCTATTTTCTTAAAAACAGAGATGGCTTTTTCTTTTGGCCAAACTTCTTTTTTTACTTCCAGTTTACGCTTAATAATTTCTTTCATTTTACTTTCTATTTTTTCCAAATCCTCGGGATGAAAGGGGCGAGGAGAATCAAAATCATAGTAAAACCCATTTTCAATCACAGGGCCGATAGTGACCTTCACATCCGGCCACAGTTCCTGAACCGCCTGGGCCATCACATGAGCCGCCGAATGGCGAATCACTTCCAAGGATTCTTTTGAAGGTAGAAAAATCATCTGTACATGATCCCCATTCGATAAAGAGGTTCTCACGTCAGAAACTTCACGGCTCTTATTGATAAAAGCACCCACCGTAACAGGAACTTTTTTAGGGAACAGTTTTTGCGCCAGCTCAAAAACCGTCAAACCTTCAGAAACATCTATAGGGCCGGAGTCCGGCAGGTATAAACGCATACTCACGATATTAAGAAGCAATAAACCAGGTAATTGACATAAAAGATATTATTTTCTGAATGGATGGAGATATTTTGATCAAAGGTTTTATAAAAAACATACATCCCCATTAGAGCAGAAAATGAAAAGTTATTCAAATAAAAAATCCATTTTTTCTCGACCCGAGCCGGTGGTTAAGAATAAAAAAGTGCCATAACAATTTTCGCTTATTGCTACTCAAAGCATACTCAAAGCTATGGCACTGAATTTATTTTTCCGGTAAAACCAGTTCAGCAAAAGCCGTCCAGTTGCTTTGGTCCTCAAATAAGTTACAAGGTTTTCACTAAGCGGAAACCGAGATCACTATCCCGACCGTTTTCCGGAGGGCCACTATTGCGACTTGCAGATTGTAAGTCCTTTTTCGAACCACCCCAACTACCACCACGAAGAATACGGTAAGTACGGGGAAAACCTTCATCAGGTTTGATTTCATACAAAGGATCCACCCCTTCCGGCAACTTATCACTAACTTGATCCTGCACCCATTCTTGCACATTGCCGTGTACATCATATAAACCTTTCGGATTAGCTTTTTTCATCCCAACCTTATGGGTCTTATACCCAGAGTTATCACTATACCATCCATAGTCCCCTAAAACGGACGAATCATCTCCAAAAGAATAAAGTGTGCTGGTTCCCCCTCTCGCTGCATACTCCCACTCCGCACTTGTCGGCAATCGATAACAACCACTCTTATCTTGAGGAGTTCCATTACAGCCTGTTAACCCAAGAGATTCATTGAGCATCCTAAATATATTCCTGAACATCATCCCAGGATACGCTATCCACCGGATGATTCGGACACATCCCCACACCATCAATAACCTCATGATCATCACAGTTTTCCGGTTCTTTAAACTCCGAAGGGTTTTCCTTCTTTACCAAAAACCATTGTCTCTGTGTTACCTCCTTCTCCATTATCCCAAAAGATTTCTTTATCTCAACAGACACCTGCTCCGATCTTGCTGGAATCCCTATATTCATAGCTGGGCTACCCATTGTAAAACTTCCCGCTTTGATCCTCACAAAAGAAACTGAATGTATCCAGTGATCTGATGAAGCTTGTCCCTCAGGATTTACAGAGCCGGTGTTTCCCTTACCACCACCAGGTGTACCATCTCCTTTATTATCACCGCAACCAGCAATGAACATTAAGATTAAAAAGACGACACATAACTTATACATAAATAATCCCCCTTTTCAGTCGTGTTTTAAAAACACAAGAAAGCTTACTTATTAATCTATCCTGTGTTTCTATCATGGTTGTTAATAAATTAGCAACACTCTTTAACATCTCTACTACAGTAACTAATTATAACAATCAAAATTATTCAAAAAATTATATACCATAAAAACAATGAGCAAACATGCCAAAACATTTTAAAAAATTATAGAATCCAATATTCTGGTGCCTTAGATAAAAACTTTTCAACTCCTATATCACTACTCCCCACAATCAATTTTTGTATTGAACGAAAAGCAGAGGAAAAAGCCGCTATACCAGAAAACGAACTAGAGGAATATTGACTCTTTACTTCTATTGCTGTCAGCTTCCTTCCCGCACGAACAACAAAATCCACTTCCTGATTACGGTCCCTCCAATAAAAAACTTCATAGGACCCCTTTATAGCTCCATTCATTAAATGGGAGCCAATAGCTGATTCCGTTAACCGTCCCCAAAACTCTTTGTTGGTACGGGCAGAGGATATACTGTGACCTGAAATAGCTGTCATCAAAGCGGTATTAAGTATCTGCATTTTAGGACTGGAACCTCTTTGTCTTGCTTTCGATCCAGCATACTTTTGCAAACCCGCAAGCATACCAGCTCCTTCAAGCAAATGAAGGTAATGGGCTAATGTTGTTGTGTTTCCCGCTGATTGGAGTTGACCCAACATTTTCGTGTAGGAAATGATCTGTCCGGAATAAGAACAGCCCAATTCAAATAACTGCCTTAAAAGGGCTGGCTTATCCACACGGGAAAGCAATAAAACATCCCTTGCAATAGTTGTTTCTATTAAAGAATCACGAATATATTGTGACCAACGATCAGGTTGTTTGATTAAAACCGCTGCCCCGGGATAAGCTCCATAAAAAAGATATTGATCGAGTGTCCAGTTAAAAGCCTTACACATTTCAGAAAAACTCCAATGAGGCAATCTTAAAATTTCAAACCTCCCAGCAAGACTTTCCGTCAAACCCTGTCCAATAAGAAGAGGGGCTGAACCAAGTAATATGACTTTTAATGAACGCCGGTGTTTTGTATCCTCATCCCATAGTTTTTTGATGACTTCAGACCAATTTGGAATTTTTTGAATTTCATCCAGAACCAATAAAGCTTCTTTTTTATTTGATTCTTTCAGTAAAAGACGGGCTGTATTCCATTGAGCTTCAATCCATTCAATATGACGAAGAGTTGGTCCATCCGCACTGGCAGAGTGACAAATTAAACCGGATTTTAGAACAGTCTGCGCCACCAGAGTGGTTTTTCCTACTTGTCGGGGGCCTGTAACAACCTGAAGAAAACGGCGTGGTTCACGTAAACGATACAGTAGTTCTTTTGCCTGTGGACGGGAAAATCGAAATTTACTCATTATACTGAGTAAATTTACTCAATATATTGAGTAATTTGCAAGTCTTTTTTGAAATATTTATTAAAAAAGAGCTGCAATCATCGGAGCGACATTAATAAGTTACATGGTGGGAAAGGGATTCCTTCATGCGAGGGTCCTTTAAAGGAACAGGGGAATGTTTTTGCAAGAAAGAAAAAACACTGCGGACAAAAACACCAAAGAAAGCCAGAAATACACCTACTTCCACCCAGGAAAAATGAGGAAAATAGGAATCAAAATGAGGATAAATTAACCAATACAGATCCACAAACTGCATAAATAAAATCAGGCAGGAAGCAAAAATCATGGTCTTCCAGTTTCTCTTCACCCACCGAGGCAACAGAAACAAAAAGGGAAGTATAAACTTAAATACAATTAACGAAATAGAAACAAAGGCCCATGCTCCTTTTGACCTATAAAGAAAAAAGGTGGTCTCCTCCGGTAAATTGGCGTACCAGATTAACATATACTGACTGAAGGCAATGTAAGCCCAAAATACGGTGGCCGCAAAAAGAAATTTCCCCATATCATGTAAGTGATTTTCGTTGATCCAGGTTTTATACTTTTCTTTATCCTGTTTAAGCAACCAGGCACTTAACAAAATAAGAGCGGCAAAAACAGACTGAAACAAACCCGCAAACACATACACTCCAAAGATGGTGGAAAACCAATGCGCATCCAAACTCATCAGTAAATCCACACTAAAAAGAGAAAGCGACAAAGCAAAGAATAAAAGAAAAATCACAGAGTATTTTACACTTTTCTTTGTCCATATCGTGTCTCCATCCTGATCCTGCTTAAGAGAAAAGGACACCAGTTTCCTGGCAAAGAAAATCCAACCCCCTAAAAATATCCCCAGTCGAATCAGAAAGAACGGCAGATTCAAATAAGGAGCTTTATGAACTAACAGATGATCTTTAGCCACCTTCTCCGCATCCAACCAATCATAAAGGGAAAAAGCACCATAAATAAGAGGCAAAGTAAGAATACAGGCTACAGGCAGATAAGCTGTGAGAGCCTCAGAAAGACGCCGGACACTCACACTCCAGCCCGCATTCGTGGCGTGCTGAATACTCATAAAAAACACACCACCTAAAGCAATAAGCACAAAATAAAAATAAGACAGTAAATAAGCATGCCAGACTCTTTCCTGAAAACCCAAAAAAAGAGCTACAGTGAAAGCCACTATACCAATAAAAATAAGTACGGTGGAAAAAGTTCTTGTCTGTTCATAGTTTTTAATTGCCATTTACATTACCCTTTTTATCTGGATTCCCGCCTGCCTGCGCGGGAATGACGTACTATTCTTTTTTATCAACCTCTCTGTTTTCGATTCCCGCCTCCGCGGGAATGATATATTTACTCACGTACAGTCCGTTTTTGAAGCATTCGCACATAATTGACAAGAGCCCATCTCTCTTTTTCACTCCGTACCTGCCTACGGTAACTGCCCATCAAACCCTGCCCCTCATGAATAATATGATAAAGGCGGCCATCAGAATAGTTAATCGCTTTATCCGCCAACAGGGAAGGAGGTTTCACTGTCATCTTTGCCGCCACCGCCCCCTCACCGGCTCCCGTAGCTCCATGACAATAAATACAGGCTCTTTCGTACTGCCTTTTACCAATACCAATTAATTCAGGGGAAAACTGCCCCTGAAAAGGGTTTTTTAAATTCTCTTCCGCCCCTTCCGGATCTCCTTTATAAGGGTAGTACTCCCTGTTTTGAGCGCGGGTGTTTTCAGGGGGAAGACGCATAAAAGTTCCTTTTTCGTCTCCTTCTTGCGCTTTGATATTTTGTTGTTTAATCATGTCATGAAAAATTTCAAAGTCCGTACGGTTCTTTCCACCACTGCAAGTGCAGTTAGTTAAAAATAAAGCAACGAATGACATACAGAATATTTTTAAATTGTTTTTCATATTAAAAATCCGACTGTATAACCTTTTCCGCTCCTACAGCGAGCAGTTCTTTTTCCAGCTCTTCTGTAGAAAGCTTTTTATCTTTCAAACTAAAATACAAAGCAAACTTATGAGAAGTAAGGTCTTTATCCAGGACCGGTGGGTCCACAGAGGGAATTTTACAAGCATAAAACAAAGCCGCCACAGAAGACAAAGCTCCAAGCAAAATAGTACATTCAAAAATCACAGGTATAAAAGCAGGCAAAGACCAAAAAGGTTTTCCCCCAATAATCAAAGGCCAATCCACTGCGGAGGTCCACCATGTAAACCACAAGCCAAAAAGACAACCGGCGGAACCAAATACAAAAGTCACCCAGGGAATCCAGGATCTTTTTATCTCCAACAGATCTTCCAAACCATGAACAGGGCAAGGAGTAATAGCCGATATTTTTTTATAACCTTTTTGTTTTAATTCCTTTATTGCTGACAAAAAAGACTTTTCGTCCGACCAAATCCCCGCCAGCACCGGCTCTGTTTCCGGAGCCAGGCTTTCCTTAACCTGTAACAATAAATCCACAAAACGATTTACAATACTTTGTTTGTTTTTTTTCTCAGCTGCTTTACTCATAATTAATTCCATCTCTCCGCTTTAAAAATAATTCAACTTGAAAACATGGATGACTCTTTACACCCTAGTGTTATTTTATTCCTTATAAATCCACTCTCTCCTCTGAACCCGCCCTAATTAAATTAATCATGGGCTACGGTTTTCACTTCCGCTACGGAAATAGCCGGCAAAGTACGTATATAAAGTAAAAATAAAGTTAAAAACATTCCAAAGCTACCGATCAAAGCGCCAAAGTCAAAGAAGGTAAGATCAAACATTCCCCAGTTGGCCGGTAGAAAATCCCTATGCAGGGAAGTCACCACGATGACATATCTTTCAAACCACATACCGATATTCACAAAAATGGAAACAATAAACATCACTATAATATTGCGGCGGACTTTCTTAAACCAGAACACCTGTGGAATAAAAACATTGCAACTCACCATAATCCAATAAGACCACCAGTAAGGACCGGCCGCTCTGTTCAAAAACACATACTGTTCAAAATCCGAACCGGAGTACCAAGCAATAAAAAATTCGGAAGCGTAAGCGTATCCCACCATCATTCCCGTCAGCATAATAATTTTATTCATGGCCTCCATATGATTAAGAGTCACATAATCCTTAAAACGGGGAACAAACAAACGAACCAGACACATAAGGGTGACCACCATACCGAAGCCCGAAAAAATAGCTCCCGCCACAAAATAGGGAGGGAAGATGGTGGTGTGCCAACCCGGCAAACTGGCTGTGGCAAAGTCGAAGGATACAATACTATGAACAGACAAAACCAAAGGAGTGGATAAAGCGGCCAGCAACATATAAGTTATTTCATAATGACTCCAGTTGCGAGCGGTCCCCCGCCAGCCCATGGATAAAATACCGTAAATATGACGACGAATTCCTTTTGCCCTATCTCTTAAGGTGGCCATGTCCGGAACCATACCGATATACCAAAATACAATCGAAACCGTGGCATAGGTGGATACGGCAAACACGTCCCACACCAAAGGAGAACGAAAGTTCACCCACAAAGGCCCCCTTTGATTAGGGTAAGGTAAAAGCCAATAAGCCAGCCAGGGACGACCCGTGTGGAGCAAAGGAAAAATCCCTGCTGTCATAACGGCAAAGACCGTCATGGCCTCGGCTGTACGGGCGATGGAGGTTCTCCACTTTTGACGAAACAAAAATAAAATAGCGGAAATCAAAGTTCCGGCATGCCCAATACCAATCCAAAACACAAAAGTGATAATGTCTGTTCCCCAGCCCACAGGATGATTTACCCCCATAAGCCCCATACCCCTGGCTACAATCAAACCCATTACGATAATATAAAAAAGGAATAAGGATTTTACGGTAAACAACGCGGAAAAGTAGCCCCAGCCAGGCAGTTTTTCTGTGAGGGAACAAATATCATCTGTAATATTTTTAAAAGTTTTTTTACCGGTAACAAGAGGTGGCCGTTTCAAACTTTCAGAAACACGACTGTTACTTTTATCCATGATGATCTTCCTCATGTGATTTTCCCGAGTCCTCTTTATTTCTCACTTTCACCTGGTATCGCACCGCCGGTTGAGTGTTTAACTCTTCCAACAAAGCATAGCTGTCTTCTCTGTTAAACAAGCGATACACCTCGGAGCTTTTGTCTTTCAGATCACCAAAGACAATCGCTCCTGTCGGACAGGACTGCTGACAGGCTGTTTTCACATCCCCGTCTTTTAATTCCCTGTTTTCCAATTTGGCTTTGGCCTGAGCGGAACGAATGCGATGTACACAAAAAGTACATTTTTCCATAACACCACGGGAGCGAACCGTCACATCCGGATTCATAGCCATATTCAAAGGCTTCTCCACCTTCTTGACATAGTTAAACCAGTTAAAACGCCTCACCTTATAAGGACAGTTATTGGCACAGTAACGGGTTCCTACACAACGGTTGTAAATCATATCGTTAGTACCCTCATCACTATGGACGGTGGCCGCCACAGGACAAACCGTTTCACAGGGAGCATTATCACAATGCATACACACAACAGGCTGGTGAACTGTTTCCGGCTCCTCCGGTACACCTTTATAGTAACGATCCACCCGTATCCAATGCATCTCTCTTCCCTGTAACACCAGGTCTTTTCCCACCGTGGGAATATTGTTTTCAGACTGACAGGCAATGATACAATCAGAGCAACCGGTACAGGAGTTAAGATCAATCACCATTCCCCATTTATGTTTGGGATATTGGTGAGAAGACCACAAGCTAAAAACTTTATGACGATGAATAGCTCCACCCGGATTTTCCAAATATTTTTTCAAAGTGGTTTCCACTACAATCTGTCGTCCTTCCATGGAATGATGCCCTTGTGTATTAGCAAGCAAAATCTTCTCTGTCGTTGGTTCCATTTCAACTGATACAAAAGAAACCAATTGCCCGACTTTAGAAACCTCAGCCAAAGGATAAGCATTGATGCCCACCTTGTTAGCCACCTTCCCTGCCCGCTCCCTTCCATACCCTAAAGCTACGGCCAAAACTCCATCCGCCTGGCCAGGCTGAATATGAACCGGTATTTTCAATTGATGTTTGGATCCTCCTTTAAGCAGAACGATCTGCCCTTCTTTTAAATTTCTTTTACGGGCATCCGCCGGAGAAATACATAAATAATTATCCCAGCAGATTTTTGTCACCGGATCAGGAAACTCCTGAAGCCAGGACACATTGGCTAAAGTACCATCCTTTAAACCACTGGTGGGATACAGCACCAACTCATACTCTTTATCTGATTTGTTTTGCCCTTGAGATTTAAAATTTCCAATAAAAGTAAAAGCAGAAGACTTAAAGCTTCTTGCCGAAGAACGTTTTTCTCTTTGATCGGACTTTCTAATATGCACACCTGTTTTAAGCAACTGATCCCAGGAAAAACCAGCTTCCGTATTGTATTTAATATTTTTCTTTAAATAGGTGTACCATGATTTTTTTTCCCCTGAACCGCCTTTGATTAAATAACTCCATTCAATTAGCGCCTCTTCAAAGGCTCTGGTGCGATATAACGGACGAATAGTAGGCTGCTGCACACTGAGCACCCCTTTTTGAAATTCCCAGTCAGACCATTTTTCCAAATCATGATGGTCCGGTAAAATATAATGAGCCAACTTTCCGGTTTCATCTTCACGATCACCTGTATAAACCACCAACTTGGCTTTCTTTACAGCCGCCGCCAAACGCTCCTTATCAGGATAACTGTAAAGTGGGTTGGTCTTATGAATAATAAGGGTATCTATTTTCCCCGCCTCTAATTCTTTAATCAGTTTCTCCACTTTTCGATCAGCCCATGTCCATGTACGATAGGGACGAACATAGTCCACCGTCCAACCATCATTTCCCAAAAGGTGATTGAGCCAACTAACAGCTATCTGCACACTTCGGGAATCTTTTGAACTCTCATCTCCGGCCAATACAAGGCTTTGTCCACGATTTTCCCAAAGCTCACTTATCAGTTTATCCCAGGCACTTTTATCCATATGAAAGGTTTTATAAGGAGAGGCCGGCTCTCTCAAATGAGAAGGCCACTTTTCTTTTACATAACCTTTTTTAATTAAAGAGTGAACTATAGAGAGCACCAGCTCCAATTGCTGAGTAGGCTTAATTCTCACCCGCCAGTCTGCGTTTGTGCCTGTTAAAGAAAGCAAAGACTCAAATACCACCAGGCGATTCATATCCCTGTTGGCTTTGCGGCCTTTGCTATATAGACGGCTTAACTCTGTAGGATAAAGCCAGGTACCAAGGAAGTCACAGTTAATACTTAAAATAAAACGAGCCCGATCCAAATCAAAGTGGGGAACGAGAGTTTTTCCATAACAAATTTTTTGTGCCTCAGCTAAGGTAGAGTGACTTAAAGGATTCCAAACAAAATGAGAGCAGGAATAGGTGTTGCAAAAGTTTCTCAATAGACGCTCTGAAGTGGGGGAAGGCCATTCCCCTGTTAAAAAAGCCGCTTTGCCTTTTTTTAAATGTTCAACTATTTCCGCATCCGCCTCGGGATATTGGGCCCGAATAAACTCTCTATTGCTTTTTACCTCATTAAATAAATTCCGTTGCGGATCTTTTAACCTTTCCGGATCATACAAACTCAGTATATGAGAGTGGGCACGAGCTGATAAACCACCTTGGTTAAGGGGGTGATTTTTATTTCCCTCAATTTTAACAGGGCGGCCTTCACGGGTTTTTACCAGGATACCAAAGCCCTCTTCCCCGTCATAATAAGAAGAAGAGTAAATATTCTCTTCCCCCAAAATGACATCATCCGGTCGCTTTACATAAGGAACAATTTTTTCCGTGGGCCTGCGAACACAACCAAAACCAGCCAAAGCCATGGAAGCCGCCATCAGTTGCAAAAACTCTCTTCTCTCCCATAAACCTGTCGCCTCTTCTTCCGAGGGAAGGGGGTTCATAAACTCTTTTTCCTGGCCGGCCAGCTTTTGAAAGTCCTTGTCCTTACTCCACTGCTCCAGACTTAACCAGTATTTCTTTTTACTTAGGGCAGATTTGTTTTTCATATCAGTATCTCTTTTCCTTTTTTGTCTGGATTCCCACCTTTGCGGGAATGACCATACCTCCTAATAGTGGCAGGTACTACAGTTTATAGGTGCCTGATGTTCCTCTTTTCTATGGCATTGCACACACCATCCCATAGATAAAGATTCATGTTGATACATAATTTCCATATTTTCCACTGTTCCATGGCAGGTCGTACAGGTTTTTCTGATTTGCTCCTTGGAAGGAGGAAGCTGAGACGACTCCGCAAAACGACTGGATAAGGCTTTAATATGAAGGGAATGATTAAATTTTACAAAATCAGGCAGGAGATGCACTTTTTCCCAGACAATAGGCTGATTATTTTCATAAGCCTCTCTTAATTTTTGAATGTAGGGGCTATCCGGTTTCACGGTCAGATGACAATTCATACAGGTATCCAGACTGGGCACTCCCGCATGACGCCCCTCTTCCACAGCCGTATGACAATACCGGCAGTCCATCTGATATTGCCCGACATGAATCGCATGAGAAAAAGGGATGGGCTGATCCGGCTGGTAGTCATTGTTATAGCCAAAACGAATTTTATTATTTGAAATCAAAAAAATAAATAAGGAAAGACCTGAAAATATAAAAAAGAAAAACACAGCAGCTGTTACTTTTTTGCCGCGCCCGCTTAATTTACGACTCATTGTTGTTCCTAATTCATGTTACTCGTTTTGACTGCCAAACCAATAAGAATCTTATTTCTAATTATACTAACCTGTTTGAGTTTTCCGGTACATTCATCATTCCCGCAAAGCCCGTCATTCCCGCGAAGGCGGGAATCCAGTCAAAACCGAAAAATTCAAACAAGACCAGTGTCTCCAGCTATTCTCCAAATATTCCACAATCTTTCAAAAATACCAAGTATTTTCTATACTCACTATGCTTTAGGTTTAAAGTTTTCCGTATTCATCAAAAGCACCAAAAAAACATATACTAAATGTAAAAGAGCAAAGCCAGCCACATACTCCACTCCTCCGGACCCGAAACCATAAGAGTGAAGACCCTGTCCCAAAACATAATTTACCCCATACCAGGCCATCACAATTAAAAAGAAAGTCAGTACAGAACCTACAGCCATCCCAAGTTCTTTTATCCAACCCACTAATCGCCCATGCAAAAGAACCAAATATCCTAAAAGGCTAATTAAAGCCCATGTCTCTTTAGGGTCCCACCCCCAAAACCCGCCCCACGAGTAATCCCCCCAGA
>JANQSP010000060.1 GCA_028283955.1 Bdellovibrionales bacterium | reverse complement strand
CTCTTCTTTGTTTCCATCTTTTAAGGCAATCACAGCCAGATTATTATGTAATGAGGAATTTTTCGGATGCTTTTTTAAAGCCCGTGTAAAAATAATTTTTGCCAATTGAGTCTTACCGTTCTTTAAATAAAAAACTCCCAAAGTATTTAAGGCCTGAGCATTATCAGGGTCCTTATTTAAAATTTTGGAGGCAACAGCCAGAAAAGAGGCTTCCTTTTTAGTCCCTTTAAGAGCTTCCAACTGTTTTAACCATTTCTGCAGTTGAGTTCTTTCCTGACGATCACGCCTTTCTTCTCTATCGCCCCTATCCTCCTCCTCTATGATAAGGTCTTCATCATCCACATCCTCAAATTCCGCAAACACGGGAATGGAGGAACAAAACAACAAAACAACAAAACAAAAAATGATTTTTCTCATCCACTTTTTCATCACATTCTCCACCAATTATACCCCGGACCAATCATAAAAAAGGACAGGTAAAACTTTTTTTCTTAAAAGAGGATTAACCGCTATAGAGGCTTTCTCCAAAGCACTTAACCGCTCTACAGCTTTCCTCAACCACTCTTCATTATAGGTTTTTAATTTACGCGCTTTGCTCACTGCCAACTGATAATTTTTGACGGCCTCTTTCTTAAAAGGCAGAGCTGTGCTCTTTAAGCCCTCCTTATACCGCTTCAACTCCTCCTTATTTAAACCTTTGGGCAGGGGTGAATTATAAATAGAATCCCCCATATGCTCAGAGGCCAAGCCGATTAAAACCAGGGAAGCCACAACCTGATGACCACTGTCAAAGCGAATCACCTGTTTTAACCTTTCCTTTAACGTATTAAATAAATTTAACTTCTTCTGAACAACTTGTTGCTGTCTTTTTGGGTTGGCGGGAATACGAATATTTACAAACTGAACATAAGTATCATAAACCAGATTAAACTGAGCCTGAGCGGCATAAAAAACACCAGCCCTGTTCTTTTTATGCAGGTTCACTGTTCTTCTATACCATGTTTTGGATTCAGCCACTTTTCTTCTCGCTTTCTTGATTTCAGCAATCTTAAATGCCGCTTCGACCAGAGCTTTTTTATCAGAAGACCCTCTGTTAAGAAATTGATTGTAATAAGCAATGGCCTGAGTGGACTGCCCCCTTCTTCTCTTCAGTTCCGCCATCAGGTAAAGAACCTGTACTTTATCCGCTCTTTTACTTCTTCTAAAATACTCCAAATAAGATTTCTCCGCCTGAGCGTAACGATTAAAACCATCATAAATAAGGGCCGCATTAAACAAAAAATCCACCGCCGCCCGATCCCTTGGAAAAGAACGGGAATAGATGGAAAAAGCCTCGGCAGCTCTCATATACTGGCCCGTCTGCTGATATAAATCGGGGATTTCCTTTAACACTATTTTTCTTATATTTTTTTGACCGGCAGAAGGATATCGCAAAGCCTTTTGATAAAGAGAAAGTGTTTTTAGTGTGTCACCGCCTTTTTTATAATTCACACCGGCATTATAGTATGCCGTCCCTCTTAAAGGAGAACGAGGATGAGAGTTCGCAAAAGACTCATACATAGTGGCACTTTTGAAATATTTTTTATTTTTAGCCAGATCTTCAGCCGCCTTTAAT
>JANQSP010000049.1 GCA_028283955.1 Bdellovibrionales bacterium | reverse complement strand
AAACAGTATTACATATGTTGTCAGTTTATACAAATTAAAATGGGTCAACTGGATTCCCGCCTTCGCGGGAATGACGTGCTTTCAAGAGACTAAAAACCTTTAGAGAGTTTTCAGTTGTGTACAGTAGTTTTGTGGGAATGGCGGTGCACAGAAGATTTGCCGTCTATAAATTTAAGTAAAGACTTTTATTTTTTTGAATATTTGTAGTTAAGCTATCGACTAATTTTTTTTCCGAAAATTGATTTAAGATATCATTTATGTAACCCATCATTAATAGCTCGGAGGCTTTTTTTTCTTCCAGTCCACGGGTTTGTAAATAGAATACTTCATCTTTGTTAATTTGGCCGGCCGTAGCTCCGTGTTGTGCTTTTACCTCTCCGCAGTTAATCTCTAACTCGGGTTGTGTGTAGGAGTCTGCAGTTGAGCTTAATAACAGATTTTTAGCTGATTGAGCGCAATCTGTTTTTATCGCTTCAGAAGAGACATAAATTTTCCCGTGAAAAATATTTTTCGCTTTATCATTTAAAATTCCTCTTGAAAGTTGTCTGGAATACCCTTCTTTTTTTGAGTGGTGAACATAGAACTTTTGGTCCCGACAGGCTTTTTCTTTTAAAAGAGCTAAATTTAATAAAGTGCTTTGGGCTTTTTCTTCCAATTGATAAATTTCGACATTGTCTTTGGATAGTCCGGCACCCAGGCTAAAACTTAATCTGTCTATACGGGAGGCTTTTTTCATTTCGCAATAAACCTGATTCAGATAAAAAGCGTGCGGGAGGCCCTGGTCCAAATGCAGCCACTTAAGGGAGGAGTGTGGAGAGCATCTTACATCTGTTACCTTATTTACTAATTTTTTTTGTGTGGAAACATTTTCAATTAAAGTGATTTCAGCTCCTTTTTCCAGGAAAATAAAGTTTCTTAAATTCCAAAAAGGGGAAACTGAAGACAGTTCCTTGGGTGTGGATGATTCATCAAAGGAGAAGTGAATGTGTAAAGGTGTTGAAACTTTGCTGTTTTTCGGAACAAATAAAATATAGGAATCCGCCAGGAAGGCTCCCGCCAAATGATAAAAACCATCCCCTTTTCTTTTAAGGGCCTTTTCGGTGATCCAGGGCCAGGCGGGGAAATCAGGGTTCAGTTCTTTCCAGGTGCAAAACCTTATATCCTTGGGAAGGTTTTGAACAGAGTTCTTCATTAAAACACCATTATGAAAATGAATGACATGTGAATTAGGAAAGTGAAAAGCGCCTGTATTGGATTTATTTTCATCAATAGCCTTGGACATAGATGATGAAAAAATATCTTTGAGCAAGGCATTGATATTGGTAAATTTCCAATTAAGGTCTTTATCCGAAGGAAAGCCGGTTTTTAAAAATTCAGAGAAATGATTTTGTTGAATTTCCCTTATTGTTTTTTGGTGAATATCTCCAGCCCGTTCAGCCCATAGCTTTTTTTTCTTTTCAAACTCATTTTCCAGAGTTTGAATCCATTGTTGATGATGTTCAGACTGAGACATATTGTGTAACCACTTAGTTAAGTAAGCCCTGTATAGCCTTTTTCTTCCAATTCATTTGCCAATCGATGATCTCCGCTCTTTTGAATTTTTCCTTCTTTTATAATGTGTACGAAATCCGGTTTGATATGATTCAATAGGCGATTGTAATGAGTAATAAGTAAAAAGGCGTTCTGCTTGTTTTTTAATTTGTTTAAAGCCTGGGCTATCTTGGCCATGGAATCCACATCCAAACCGGAGTCGGTTTCATCCAAAATAGCCAGTCTGGGGGATAAGACAGCCATTTGTAAAATCTCATTTCTTTTTTTCTCTCCTCCGGAAAAATCTTCGTTAACTGAACGATCGAGAAAAGAAAAAGGCAAGCCCACCATTTCCGCTTTCTTTTTTACAAAGGAAATAAATTCTTCCTCTCCCATTTCCGGTACTCCCTGGTGCTTGCAAATAGAGTTAAAAGAAGCTTTAAGTAAGTTTAAATTACTCACCCCCGGCACCTCTACGGGATATTGAAAAGCCATAAACAATCCTTCTTTGGTTCTTTCTTCCGGTGTCCATTGGCTGATGTTCTGATAATTAAAATCTTTCTCATAGAGGATTTCCCCTTGGGTTATCTCATACTCAGGATGACCGACAATCACCTTGGCTAAGGTGCTTTTCCCGGAACCGTTTGGTCCCATAATGGCGTGGATTTCCCCGGCTTTAATTTCCAGATTAATACCGTTTAAAATAGAATGACCTTCTGTTTGTGCATAAAGATTCTGAATTCTTAACATGTTTTTGATTAGGGCAGAATTGTACCGTAATGCCCACTTCTCCTTTTTTTTTAGTTAGGGCAGAATTATACCGTAATGCCCACTTCTCCTTTTTGATTTCTATTTTTATATCAATTTTTTGCTGTGATGTTTTCGACTGAAAACATAGCCGTTCTGTTTTATTTTGTAGGTTGTTATTTTCTTTATAAGCTACTCTCTCCTTCAAACCTGCCCTAAGTGAAAAATCAGGCAATGCTGTTTTCCAGTTTCATTTCGATCAACTTAACCGCTTCCACGGAAAATTCCAAGGGAAGTTTTTTAAAAACCTGATCACAAAAACCATTTACCAGAAGGGAAACAGCGGATTCTGTGTCCAGTCCCCGGCTTTTTAAGTAAAAAAGCTGATCTTCGTTGATACGGGAAGTGGTTGCTTCATGCTCCACAACAGCACTCTTGTTTTTTATTTCAATGAGAGGGAAGGTATTGGCGGCACTGTTTTTTCCGGCCAGCATGGAGTCACACTGGGAGAAATTTCTGGCTCCTTGGGCCTGGGGGAGAATTTTCACCTGACCGCGATAGCTGTTAACAGAATGGTCTGCGGAAATTCCTTTGGAAATGATAGTGCTCTTGGTGTTTTTTCCAATATGGATCATTTTTGTCCCCGTATCAGCCTGCATTTTATCGTGGGTCAAAGCTACGGAATAAAAGGCACCGGAAGAGTAATCTCCCTGTAAAATACAACTGGGGTATTTCCATGTAATGGCCGAGCCTGCTTCCACCTGAGTCCAGGAAATACGTGAACCCTTCCCCACACATTTACCTCTTTTTGTTACAAAATTGTAAATTCCACCGCGCCCCTGTTCATCACCCGGATACCAGTTTTGAACAGTGGAGTATCTGATTTCAGCATGGTCCAAAGCCACTAATTCCACTACAGCGGCATGAAGCTGATTGGAGTCTCTCATGGGAGCCGTGCAGCCCTCCAGGTAATTCACATAAGAAGAGTCTTCTGCTATTATTAATGTTCGTTCAAATTGTCCTGTGTCTTTTTCATTGATGCGAAAGTAAGTGGAAAGGTCTAAAGGACATCTTACTCCTTTGGGGATAAAGCAAAAAGATCCATCTGTGAAAACCGCTGTATTCAAGCAGGCAAAAAAGTTATCTCTGTAAGGAACAACAGAGCCAAAATATTTTTTTACCAAATCAGGGTGTTCCTTTAAGGCTTCTGAAATGGAACAGAAAATAACACCGCTTTTTTTCAGAACATCCTGATGAGTGGTTCCTAAAGAAACACTGTCAAAGACAGCATCCACTGCCACTCCGGCCAAACGTTTTCTTTCGTTTAGGGGAATACCCAGGCGTTCGAAAGTTTTTAATAATTCAGGGTCCACTTCGTCCAGGCTTTTTGCTTTTTTTTGCTGTTTTGTAGCTGGTGCGGAATAATAATGAATGTCCTGATAGTCGATGGGAGGATATTTGAGTCCGGCCCATTTGGGCTCTTTCAAAGTCTGCCAGTGACGGTAGGCTTTCAGACGAAGATCCAGCATCCAGTTCGGTTCCTTCTTAATTTCAGAAAGACGGCAAATAACTTCTTCATTAAGCCCTTTTACAAATTTTTCTGAAGGTACTTTTGTGACAAATCCGTATTTATATTTTTGCTTGGTTAGCATTTTTTGTTTTCTCCGTTTTAAAATGTAAAAAACCAGACTCTTGTCTTTAAGCAGAAAGGACTTGCATTGTGACATAAATCAGTTATTTTTCAACTTAATTGATGAAAAAATCTCTGATTATTATTTTTACTTTTTTTTGCTTTGTAGCTCTGTCTCAGGTGGAGGATGCTTCTCCAAAGTCGGATCAGGAAAAGGTGGAGCAGGTCCAGGTAAAAAATCCGGCAAAAATAGGGGTCATAGAAGCACTTCGTTCGGCCAGTTTAATAGTTCAGTTAACCATGGTTCTATTAGCCCTTATGTCCATTGTTTCATGGGCTATTATTTTAAGCAAATGGAATTTGTTTAAAAAAAATACAGTCAATAATGCTCCTTTTGAAGATATCTTTTTTAAAGCCTCTTCCCTGGATGAAATATTTGATATGTCCAAGTCTTATCCGGATAGTTCTTTGGCTGCTGTTTTTCGGGCCGGTTATTCCGAGTTAAAAAAAATTATCAGTACAAAAAACACTGGTTCCAGTAATTTGCTTTCCGGTATGGATAATTTGCATCGTGCTTTGAATAAGGCGGTTAGCAATGAAGTTTCCTACATGGAAAGAAGGTTATCTTTTTTGGCTACCACCGGCTCAGTGAGTCCCTTTATTGGTTTATTTGGTACTGTTTTTGGTATTATGAACTCTTTTCAACAAATAGGAGCCATGGGATCTGCCAATTTGGCTGTTGTAGCGCCTGGTATTGCAGAAGCTTTGATTGCCACGGGCTTTGGTCTTTTTGCCGCTATTCCTGCGGCGGTGTTCTATAATCACTTTATAAATGAGATAAAAAAAGCGGAACTTCAGTTTAATAATTTTATAACGGATTTTCTAAATATTTCTAAAAGAAATTTTTTCAAGTAGAATTAAACCTGAGATAATTGAGTACAAAAGAGGATTATATTCTTAATA
Organism: Bdellovibrionales bacterium; assembly: GCA_028283955.1. Lineage (GTDB taxonomy): Bacteria > Bdellovibrionota > Bdellovibrionia > Bdellovibrionales > UBA1609 > JANQSP01. Next base: position 773 of record JANQSP010000049.1, on the reverse strand, counting down.
TCTGTTTTATTATGTGATCCCTTTTGGCAAGGAAGGATTATGGGTATGGATGTTCAGTCAGAGAATAAAAAAGAACGGCGGGTTTTAAGTGAGATAAATGTCACTCCTTTTGTGGATGTTATGCTTGTGCTGCTTATTATTTTCATGGTTACGGCACCCATGATGCAACAGGGTTTGGATATTGAGCTTCCGGAGACAGCCTCTGCCGGTATTACTGTGTCGGATGAGCCGTTTATACTGGTGATAAAAAAGAATGAAAAGATTTTTGCCGGATCGACGCAAATACCTATGTCTCAATTGGGTCAAAAGACAGCGGCTATCTTAAAAGCGAGAAAAGATAAACAGGTTTATATCCAGGCGGATAAAGCTGTTGATTATGGTATTGTAGCTGAAGCGTTAGCGGAAATTCGTGCGGCAGGGCTATATCAGGTGAGCTTGATTACCACCTTCAAGGGGCAATAATAGGTTGGGGCCATTGGAGAAGCTGTGAACACAGGAGATTTTTTTTCCCGTTTTCTCTTTTATTCCTTATGTGTTCATATTGTTATTTTCGGATATATTATCTTTGATCCTCTCTCAGGGGTGTTTTTAAAAAAGGATATTCAAATAAAAAGTGCTATTCGGGTGGATACGATTGGCCTTCCTGAGCTGAAAAGGAAAGTGAAGACTTCAAAGCAATCAGAAAAGAAATCACTTCCTAAAAAGGTGGTGAAGAAAAAGAAACCGACTAAAAAGGTGGTAAAAAAGAAATAAGCTCCGGTAGTGAAGGTAAA
>JANQSP010000066.1 GCA_028283955.1 Bdellovibrionales bacterium | reverse complement strand
ATGAAAGAAGCCGTATTGTTAGCTCGTTTTCTTCCAATTTAAATGAGGTTTTCTACGATTTCTCATACAATCCCGAAGATATAAATTAATAAGACTCTGATAAGGAATATCTTGAAACTCTGATAATTCTTGAAAATATTGAACAATGTCCTTATCTAAACGAATGGTTGTCCTTACCTTAAGTTTCTTTACATAAGGGTTTTTTTTGAATGTGAAAAATTATATTCTTTTCTCATGACTATCACCTCCTTAAAACTGATTGCGAAAGGCCTTCTATATTCTTACACCCTGAGCAGAATAAAGCGACTTTCAATTCGTATTCCAAACGGGACATGGTCTGTTCCAAAACCTCTTCCCCTTTTAAAGCGGCCTGAATAATGGGACGTGCTACTCCTATCCGGTCCGCTCCCAAAGCCAAAGCCTTGGCGGCATCACAGCCACTGCGAACACCTCCTGAAGCCCACATTTCATAGTCTTTACCCACCTCCCTGGCAAACAACAAAGAATCCATAGTGGATATACCCCAGTTTTTAAAAGCCTCCGCGGCCCCATAAGGAAATTTTTCTTTATCCGCTCTATCCCCTTCAATTCTTCCCCAATGAGTGCCTCCGTAACCGCTAATGTCCACGGCAAAAAGCCCTATACCGGATAAGTCTTTCAAGGTTTTCTTTGAAAAACCACAGCCTGTTTCTTTTAAAATAACCGGTACGGATAACTGTTCACATAATTTTTGGATCGCCTTAAGCCCCCCTTTAAATTGAGGGGTGCCTTCCGGCTGCAAGGCCTCCTGAAGAGGATTGGTGTGCACCACCATAGCGGAAGCCTTCAAAGAGGAGACAAGGCTCTCCACCAAGGACACTTCCATTTTAATTAACTGGGAAAGACCGATATTGCCCAATAAAACAACAGAAGGGCAAGCTTCTCTTATTTTTACCCATTCCTCACCGGCTGTAGCATCAAACATCTGTTTTCTTTGAGACCCCACCCCCATAAGCCAGCCTCTTTTTTCGCAAGCCTTGGCAATGCGTTTATTGATTTCAGGTGAACCTTCCCAACCTCCGGTCATACCGGTAACCACAAAAGGAGTTTTTAATTGTTTTCCAAAAACCCGGGTGGAGATATCCACCTCTGACAAATCCATTTCCGGTAAGGCGGAATGAAGAAGCTGAACGGAATCGAAACCACTGCCCCCTCTGGCTTCATTCTCCTCCTTTAGAGACAAAGAAACATGGTCTTTTTTTCGCTGGGTAAATTCTTTATTTTCTGAGGAATTCTTCTTTGTAGACAATATTTTATCTCACCTGCTTTACCAGTTGGGAAAATCCACTGGCATCCCGCACGGCCATATCAGCCAAAACTTTTCTGTTTAACTGAACATCGGCTTTTTTCAACAGGCCCATTAAAGTGGAATAATTAAGCCCGTTAAGACGGGCAGCAGCGTTAATCCGCTGATTCCACAAGCGGCGTTGTTCCCTTTTTAAACGACGACGATCCCGATATTGATAAGCCAAAGCTCTGTCACTTTTTTCCAACGCTACAGTAAAACAACGGCTATTGGAAGAGTAAAACCCTTTAGCCCTTTTGAGGATCTTCTTATGTCTTTTTCTTCTGACACTGCCTGTTTTTATTCTCATAACTTTTACTCCATTGGACAAATTAATGACGGTTCGAGTCCGGCACATCCAAACCTTTTTTTAATTCGCTCCCAACATCTTTTTTACTTCCGAGGAAAAAGAGGGAGAAACATAGGCGGTTTTCCCCAATTGACGCTTTCTCTTGGAGGATTTATTCACCAATAAGTGACGAACATAACGTTGTTTTCTTTTAACTTTACCACCGGCGGTCAGTCGAAATCTTTTTTTCGCTCCGGAATGTGTTTTCATTTTCTCTCCCTATCTGTATCCTTTTACCGATTTCCACAGGCAAAGGTCAATATTATCCAAAAAAGAGATACAAGCAAGGCTTTAATAGCTGTTTTTTAATTGATCTTATCTTTATTAAAAGGTCCGGCTGTCAAGAGTCCCTCTTTTTTTCATCAGACACCTTCTCTTATGATAATCAGAGATGAATTTCTTTTTCTCAGGCTGGCTGTAATTTCGACTGGTGGGTGCGAGCAAGCGAAAGCCTGCTTTCGCGTTTTTAAACTTATGAAAAAACCTTATTTATAAACCTTTTTTTCAATTTTTATATTTTTTTTTTAACTTTTTATCTTGATTTAATGTCTCAAATATGAGACATTCAGTTAATGAAAGCAGTTGATTTTCAATCAGTAATAATAAAAGAGTTTTTTGATGGATAAAGTTAAAACAGTAAGGGTTAAGACAGTTAAAGAGCTTGCTAAAGCCTTAGGTTTGACTCCTGCAGAAGGAGCTGAAATAGCTTTTCGTGCAAATCTTAATTCAGAAATTATAAAAATTGTAAAAAAGAAAAAGATCACTCATGCGCAATTAGCAAAATTAGCTGGTAGTTCCAGAACACGAATGACAGCACTTTTAAATCGAAATATTTCAGATGTTTCCACAGATTTAATGTTGAGAGTACTGTCATCTCTTGGTTATAAAACCAAGTTAAAAATTATAAAGGCTGCTTGAATTTTTTCTCCACTTAAAGAATTGTGATAAAAATTTGAGTATAACAGTAAGAGAAACAGGGGTATCTTTCGCGCCCTAAGCGGTTTAAATTTTCCTTTTATAATATCTACGAGTTCGTTTTCTTAGGGTGACAGGGCTTTACAAATGAAAAGAGCGGAAGCCAAAGCTCCCGCTCTCCTTAGCAACCAAATGGGGATTCTTACAAAGACACCGGCTGCTTATTTTATCTACTCATACAAATGGTGTTACATGTACCTTTACTTGTCTCACAAATTGAGTGAGCATTGCTTCCGGTACAATCAGAAGCCTGTGTTAACACTAACATCACATTCAATAGGTCCATTCATCTTATACAATGTCCACAGTTCGTTTTCTCATGGTGGCAGTTAAAATATATCATGGTACTACAGCACAGGTGTCGCCTGTTACTCTATGAACTTTCCCCGCTTCATTTACCATAACAAAGGTATTTAAAGCGGATGTATTTGTATAAGCACCTAAATCAAAATTATCTGATCCTATCACACAGGCAGTTAAGGTTCCGGAAAACTCATTATCAGCTTGCCACGCTTGGTTAGTACCAGAACAACTAGCCATAGTGGTAATACTCGTCACTGCCTGTCCTGTCATTGTATCTTGACAATATCCTGTATTTTCAAAGGATATTGTATCAGAGCTATGAGGATCACCGCCGCAATCTGTATTAATTCCACCAAATCCATAAGCTCCCTGTTTTCTGTATGTTTGAGTGGTCATTATAACATTTACACCAACATCATCTAAACTTGCACAATATGTACCATTAACAGCATCATAAGCGGCGTACGCTTTATGTCCATTGCCAACATCTGACTTTACAGCCATCTCCAAAGTATTTTTTTTATATTTGTTATAACTAGGTACAGCTATACTGACCAATATACCGATCAGTCCCACTGTCACCAGTATTTCAATCAATGAAAATCCTTTATTGTTTTTAAACATATTACCTCCTTGTTTTTAGTTATTTGTTTTTATTTATTCCTTTGGTTCCTTCCTAAACCGTCATTCCCGCGAAGGCGGGAATCCAGTCGTGCATCAATCAAATTGAAAGTTAGTCCTCCTCCACTCCTACGCCTTGGTTTTCATATTGTTTTTTCAGATGATTCATCTTGATATGGGTTTGAGCTTCGTTGGCTCTCTCGTTTACAAATTGGGAGACTTCATACAGGTGCTGCATCCCAAGCAGTCTGGCGAAAGAGTGATGCCAGTAGTGGCCCGACAGGGAAATGCTCCCAATCAAAATACCGGTTTGTAAAAAAACCAGAGCCACCATAAATTTTTTGTCTTTTTTACTCATGTGTTTTCCTTCCCACAGAGCTTTCTTTTTTCAGTTTTGGAAAATTGGCGTTTCCTATCTAGAAATGCCAATTTTTAAGAAAAAGGATGTGGAAAAAGAGAGTTTTGAGGGGTATGAAGAACACTTTGAAAGAAAATCAAGTGTCGTTTTAAATCAAAAAAACAGGATCTTTTGTAATAACAAAGTGAAAAAGTTATC